>JBQCDC010000131.1:0-6365 GCA_051961575.1 Marmoricola sp. | reverse complement strand
TGGCCCCGCAGGCGGCCCCGGTGAACTCGGCGACCCTGGCCGGAGACTCGGCTGGCACCAGCCAGAAGACGCCCGCCAAGGTCACGCCCATCACCTCGCCTCTGATGAAGAAGACGACGGTGGTCCTCGGTTCCCTGGCCTGGAGCTCGCAGATCGTCGTCAAGACGGTTGCGCGCGCCGGCCACCCTGCGACGGTCGTCTGGCAAGGCGCGCTGCGCTCACATCAGACCAAGACCTTCACGGTGACGGGTCCGTTCGTGATCCAGGCCAGCCAGAGCACGCTCACCACGGTCTCCGTCAACGGCAAGGACATGGGCAAGGTCGGGACGCTGGACGGTCCCGGCAGCCGCAGTTTCAAGTAAGGCAGGCTCACCCGGCATACTCACAGGTGCCATGACAACTGCTGATCAACTCCACACTGTCGCCCTCGTGACCCTGGGATGTGCGCGCAACGAGGTGGACTCCGAGGAGTTGGCCGGTCGGCTCGTCGCCGACGGCTTCCAGCTGGTCGACGACCCTGAGCTGGCCGAAACCGTGATGGTGAACACCTGCGGCTTCGTGGAGTCCGCCAAGAAGGACTCGGTCGACACGCTGCTCGCCGCAAGCGACCTCAAGGAGTCCGGCACCACGCAGGCCGTGGTGGCCGTCGGTTGCCTGGCCGAGCGCTATGGCTCCGAGCTCGCCGAGTCGATGCCCGAGGCCGACGCCGTGCTGGGCTTCGACGACTATGCCGACATCGGCTCGCGGCTGCGCTCGATCCTCGCGGGCGAGCAGCTGCACCCACACACGCCTCAGGATCGTCGCAAGCTGCTGCCCATCACGCCCTCGGAGCGCGCCGGTCTCGATACACCCGGATTCGCCGGGCACTCGACCAACGAGGTGCGCAGGCGTCTGGACTCCGGGCCGATGGCGCCGCTCAAGCTTGCCTCCGGGTGCGACCGCCGCTGCTCGTTCTGTGCGATCCCGAGCTTCCGCGGCGCGTTCGTCTCCCGTCGGCCCAGCGATGTGATCGACGAGGCCCGATGGCTGGCCGGCGAGGGCGTGCGCGAGCTGTTCCTCGTCAGCGAGAACTCGACCTCCTACGGCAAGGACCTCGGCGATCTTCGGCTGCTGGAGACGCTGCTGCCCGAGCTGGCCTCGATCGACGGCGTCGAGCGGGTGCGCGTGTCCTACCTTCAGCCGGCGGAGACGCGACCCGGCCTCGTGAAGGCGATCGCGACCACGCCGGGCGTCGCCGACTACTTCGACCTGTCCTTCCAGCACGCGGCGTCGACCGTGCTGCGTCGGATGCGACGCTTCGGTGACCCGGACTCGTTCCTCGAGCTGCTCGCCAGTGCTCGTGCGTTCGCGCCGAACCTCGGTGCACGGTCCAACTTCATCGTCGGCTTCCCGGGCGAGACCGAGGCGGAGTTCGAGACGCTGTGCGACTTCGTCACCGCCGCCCGACTCGATGCGATCGGTGTCTTCGGCTATTCCGATGAGGACGGCACCGAGGCCGAGGGCTTCGAGGACAAGCTGCCCGACGACGTCATCGCCGAGCGTGTGGCGCACCTGACGGATCTCGCCGAGGCACTGACCGCTCAGCGTGCCGCCGAGCGGATCGGGGAGTCCGTTCGGGTGTTGGTCGAGCGGGTCGACATCGAGGACGGCGAGCTGGTCGTCGAGGGCCGTGCGGCCTGCCAGGGTCCCGAGGTGGACGGCGCCACGTACCTGATCGGCGACTCCCTCTCGAGCATCCGCATCGGTGACTTCGTCGACGCCGTCGTCGTTGAGACGCAGGGCGTGGACCTGTTGGCGGAGCCGGGGGAGTGATGGACACGAGTTCCGCTACGGAGCATCAGACTGCCGCGAGCGTCTGGAACGTCCCCAACGCCCTCACCACGCTGCGGATCGTGCTGGTGCCGTTCTTCGCTTGGGCGCTGCTCCACGACGGTGGGCACAGCAACGGCTGGCGCTGGATCGCCTACGCGATCTTCGCGGTGGCCATGTTCACCGACAAGATCGACGGCGACCTCGCGCGCAAGCACGGTCTGGTAACGAACTTCGGCAAGATCGCCGACCCGATCGCGGACAAGGCGATCACCGGCATGGCCTTCATCGGGCTGAGCGTGGTGGGCGAGCTTTGGTGGTGGATCACGATCGTCGTGCTCGTGCGCGAGTGGTCGGTGACGTTCGCGCGGTTGTCGATCGCGAAGCGGGTCGTGATGGCCGCGAACTGGTCGGGCAAGGCCAAGACGATGGCGCAGGCGCTCGCGCTCGGTGGCTTCGTCGCGCCGTTCAAGCACCTCCCGGGTGGCTGGCACACGCCGGGGCTGCTGGTGTGGTGGCTCTCGGCGGCGTTGATGACGATGGCGCTCGTCCTCACGATCAGCTCGGGCCTCGAGTTCGCGCGTGACGCCGCACGTCAGCTGCGCACCCATGAGTCCTGAGGCGCTGCAGGCTCGGCTCCTCGCCCGCGGGGAGACCGTCTGCTGCGCCGAGTCCTTGACGGGCGGTTCGCTCGCGTCCCTGCTGTCGGAGACCCCCGGCGCGTCGGCGGTGTTCCTCGGTGGCGTCGTGTCGTATGCGACCGAGGTGAAGCGTTCCGTCCTGGGGGTGACCGCACCGCTGGTGGTGTCCGCGGAGTGTGCGATCGAGATGGCGACCGGGGTGCGCGGGCTCCTGGGTGCGGACTGGGCGGTGTCCACCACGGGCGTCGCCGGACCCGAATCTCAGGAGGATCAGCCCGTCGGCACGGTCTACGTGGGGGTCGCCGGGCCGGAGGGCGCTCGTGCCGTGCGCCTGGACCTTGAGGGCTCCCGTGAAGAGATTCGAGCCGCGACCTGTGCGGCGGCGGTCTCTGAGCTCTATGCTGCGCTCAGCTAGATCAAGTAATTCCCCCGCGCGTCGCGGTCGCAGATGTGGCCGTAACGGCACTCTGTGTGGTTCGTTTGAATCAACAAGACCATCGAGTTCCAAGTGATTGGGGTCCTCGTTGATGGAAGTTCAGCGTTCGCGGACTGCTCAAGTGATCGCACGCGTCCTCGTCGCGGTCCTTGGAGCAGGGCTCTTCGTCGCCCTGGCGCCCAGCCTCGCGACCGCTCGCCCCGCCTACCCGCCCTCGCACTGCACCGTCACGATCAAACCGGCGTCGGGTGTGGTGAAGGCTGGAGGCACCATTCAGGTGTCGGGTTCGTTCGTCAAATCGACCACGTGGACCGTGACTTTCAACGGCAAGACGCGGCACTTCACGGGCAAGACCTTCAGCACGACACTGCGGGCTCCGAACACCAAGACCGACGAGACCCTCACGCTGACGGTGAGCTGCGGCAACGGCAACAGCTCCGCCTTCACGATCGAGGTTCTCGGGTCCGGCAAGGGCGGTGGCGGACATCTGCCCAATACCGGTGGTCCCAGCGTGTGGTGGCTGATCTTCGCGGGTCTCGCAGGCGCGAGCGGCTCGTTCCTGATGTGGCGAGGCCGGCGTCGGCACGGGGTGGCGCCGGCGCCCGTCTCGCAAGGCAAACACGCGCTAAGACGCTGAGGCAGCCAGCTTCCGCGTCAGGAACGCGATCGCGTGCCTGACCGCTGGCTCGTGCCAGCGCTTGCCTTCGAACAGGTCGAAGTGGTCTCCCGGGTAGTGGCGCACCTCGGCGCGTGCCGCGAACGCGGCCTTGGCGGCGGCTTGCGGCGGCGCACTCCGATCGAAGTCCGCGATCTGCACCAGCACCGGCGCGGTGATCCGGGCGGCCGCCTTCAGTGGAGCACGCGAACCCAGCTCCAGCCCGACGTCTGCCTGGATCTCGTTGCGCCAGGACGGCCCCGCGATGGCGAGGTAGTCCTCGTAGGCGCCTGACAGGGTGAGGGCGCCCAACTCTCCGGGGTGAGCGACCACGGGCATGGTGCCCGCGGGGCGACCCGCGCGGTCCATGAGTCGGCTGCGCATGCCGAGTCCGGTGGAGCGGAGCAGTTCCTTTGCTGAGTGGCTCGCTAGAGCGTGCTTGGCCGCGGCCAGACCGTCGACCATCGGGACCACGGCTATGACGGCCGCGATGTCCTGGCGTTCCGCGGCGACCTGGAGCACGTGACCGCCGGCAAGTGAGACACCCCAGAGCACGACTCGGTTCGCGTCGACATCGGGCAGCTTCCTCGCTGCTTCGACCGCTGCGTGGAAGTCCGCGACCTGATCGGCCAGGCGCACCCGTTGGCGCGGGGTGCCTTCGCTGTTGCCGAAGCCTCGGTAGTCGAAGGCGAAGGCATCCAGACCGGCGGCCGCGAATGCCTTCGCGAAGGGCTCGAGCCCGGAGTCGACGGTGCCGGCCAGGCCGTGTCCGAGCACGACGACCGGGCGACCCGCCTTCGTCGCGAGCGAGTCGTCGGAGGCGGGGAAGTGAACCCCGGTGCACTGCACGCCGGCGGAGGTGAACGTGGTCATCGGCCGTCTCCTGTGCCGTAGATGGCGCGCACCCAGATCGAGGTGAGCGCGTCGATGTGCTGCTCGCGGTCGGGACCGCCGCCGAGGGCATAGCGCTCGACCGCGCGGTCGTTGAGGTCCAGGAGGACGGCGGCGAGCGCGTCGGCGTCGACTCCGGGGATCGCGGTGCCGGCCGCGCGCTCGGCGGTGATCATGGCTGCGACCTCCTCGGCGAACCCGGTGAGCCCTCGCGCCCAGTCCTCGCGGATGGCGGCGCTGCTCGCACGTGCCTCGAGCAGCGCGCGGTAGGCGTAGCGCTGGTGGTCCACGGAGTCGAAGAGGCTGGAGATGACGGCGTGGATCCGCTTCTCCGGGTCGATGCTCGTGTCGAGAAGCTGGTCGGTGGCGACCGCGACCTCGTCGTACATCGTCTCCAGGAGCGACATCACGGCCATCGACTTGTTCTCGAAGTAGAAGTAGAACGCCGACCTGGTCACGCCGGCGCGCTCGGACAGCTGCGCGATGTTGATGTCGTCGAGGGTGGCGCCGTCCTTGAGCAGCGCGTCCAGAGCGGCCAGCAGGGCCGCTCTGCGCTCGTCGCCGCGGTTGGGGCTGCGTCGGTCGAGGCGGGTCATCGGGCCGCCAGAGCGCGTTGGTGGCCGGCTGGGATCTCGCGAGCGCGCATGTCGTGCTCGTAGACGAAGTAGTCGAGTTGGTGCGTGTGCCGGGGGCGGTCGAGCATGTGGCCCATGTACTTCTGGTCGTCGGCGCGGATCGTCGCGTACATCTCGTCGACGGAGGGAGGCGCGTACTCGCCGATCACGTAGGCCGCGATCATCCGCGCCTGGCTCTCCACGAAGGGGAAGAGCGTCGGCGTGGCCTGGGCGAAGCCGGCGAAGGCGAGGTTGTCGATGCCGGGCTTCAGGATGCGCTTGTACAGATCGATGCGGTTGTCCGGTGCGCTGATGACGTCGGGATCGAAGAACGGGAACGTCAGGTTGTAGCCGGTGGCGTAGATGATCACGTCGAAGTCCGCCGAGGTGCCGTCCTCGAAGTGGACGGTCTCGCCGTCGAGCCGGGCGACGTTGCCCTTGGCCGTGACATCGCCGGACTTCAGCCGCAACGGCAACTCGCCGGATTGCGTCGGGTGGGCCTCGAAGAACTTGTGGTTGGGCGCGGGCAGGCCGTAGAGCGTCGGGTCGGAGGCGGTCAGCTTCTGACCCCACTGCGCGACCTTGCGCTGCCATCCGAGCGGGATGTGCGGGTTGGTGCGGTAGTTCATGTCGGCGGCCTTGCCGAACATGAGCTTGGGCACGATCCAGGCGCTGCTGCGGGTCGAGAGCGTGACCTGGTTGCGCATCACGCGCTGGGACAGCTCGACGGTGATGTCGGCGGCGCTGTTGCCGAGACCGACCACCAGGATCCGCTTGTCCATCAGGTGCAGCGGGGTCCACGGATCGATGTAATGGTGGGAGTGGATGGTCTCGCCCGTGAACTCGCCGGGGAAGTCGGCCATCCGGGGGTCCCAGTGGTGGCCGTTGGCGACGACGAGGAAGTCGAAGTCTCGAGTGGAGCCGTCCTGGAGATCCAGCCTCCACCCGGAGGTTGAGGAGCCGCGAAGCGGCGTCACGAAACCCCGCTCCGCGTGCACGACTCCGTTCTGGAACTCGATGTTCTCCCGGATGCCGAACGCGTCGGCGTAGTCGTCGAGATACTGCTTGATGAGCGTGTGGTGCGGGAAGTCGGGATAGTCGTCCGGCATCGGGAAGTCCTTGAAGGACAGCTGGTGCTTGGACGTGTCGATGTGCAGCGACACGTAGGCGCTGCTGTGCCCGTTGGGGTTGCCGAACGCCCAGTTCCCGCCGATCCGATCCGACATCTCGAAGACGGTGTACGGCACGCCGTAGTCGTCGAGCATCTTCGCGGTGGTGAGTCCGCTGATGCCCGCGCCGATGATCGCGGTCCTGGGAGC
>JBQCDC010000130.1:0-2250 GCA_051961575.1 Marmoricola sp. | reverse complement strand
TCGAACACGCCGACACGCCGTTCGAACATATGTTCTTGAACCGTTCGAACATGTGATCTAACCTCGTACATGTGTTCGACCGAAGGTCTAGCCGCAGGCACTGCGAACTGTCCCTTCGTAGCAGCGGTTTTCAAGAACTGTCGGCGCTCGCGACTAAACCTTCGGTCGACACAACAACGGTCTTAGACCCCGCTCGGCAGGGTGCCGGGCCTTCCCTGGAGGTATGAGCCATGAGCAGCATCAGCATCACCCCGATGAGTTTCGAGATGCGTCGCAGCGCGAGCACCGTTCGGCTGACTCGCCGCGGCCGCATCGTCTTCCTGATCGCCTTCATCGCCGTCGCGGCCTTCGCGATGCTGATGATGAGCGGCCTCGCCGATGCGGGTTCACCGCAGCAGGTGCGTCACATCCAGGTCGCGCCTGGTCAGACGCTCACCGAGATCGCTCAGACCGTCGGCGGCAGCGGCGACATCCGCGACACCATCGCCCAGATCGAGGAGATGAACGGGCTGTCCGGCGCCGCGATCCAGGCCGGCCAGCGCTTGGTCATTCCGGTCCGATGAGTCGGTAGCGCCTACTCGGAGGCGGACTCAGCGAGCGCCAAGGCGCCCTCGCTGAGCAGGAACTGCCCGAGGGTGTAGGTCGCCATCACGGCTGACTCGAGGCGATCGGGAGCGTCCTTCCAGACGAACTTCCGGATGCCGAGCATGGTGTCGGATGCGGTGAACAGGGTTGCGCCAGCCAGGGTGAGCGCACGGCCCCGCTTCGGACGCGCCGGATCCATGTTTCCCGCATGAGCCCACATCGAGGCCAACAACGTCATGTAGCCGACCACGGCCGGCGCCAACACGGGCTCCTCTTTGGCTGCGCCTCGCGCCACGACCGGCCCGACGGTGAGCGTGAGCGCCGCGGCCGACCTGGCTACCGGGGAATCGACCAGACGACGACTACGGCGCCTCAGTCGGCGGAACCCGCTGATGTAGGCCAGGTGGCCGAGTCCGAAGGATCCAGCTCCGGCCGCGAACGCCTCGGTGCCATGGCCCAGAAGCAGTACGTCTCCGCCCCAGCCCGCCACCTGTGCGACGGCAGTCGACTTCGAGACCGGTGTCCGCCCAGCGCGCGGATCCGTCAAAGCACCAGCGGTCAGGAGCGGCATCAGCAAGGGCTTGGTGATCCGTCGTGCCGTGTGGGCTCGCGGGTTCGAGCTTCCGGACAGATACGTGTCGACGGCGGCCATCGCGAGGAAGCCGAGCTTGAGGCCACGGGAACGCTGGATCATGCGTCGCAGGCTAACGGGAATTCCTGGACCGGGAGATGACGTTAGGACGTCGTGCGTATTGATGTCTGGTCCGACGTTGTGTGTCCGTGGTGCTACATCGGCAAGCGCCGACTCGAGAAGGCTCTGACCGCCTTCGAGTCTGAGCACCCCGAGAACGACATCGAGGTGGTGTGGCGCTCGTTCGAACTGGATCCGAGTGCGCCGGAGGTGCCCGTCGAGAGCGTGGCGCAGGCGTTGGGTCGCAAGTACGGCGGGGGACCGGACGCCGGCCGATCGATGGTCGACCGTGTCGAGGCCGTTGCCGCTGAGGAAGGCATGGTCTGGCGTCACCACTCGTCACTGCGGGTGAACACCGTGACTGCCCACCGACTTTTGCACTGGGCGCTCCACGAGGGTGGACCCGAGTTGCAGGGCCGCTTGAAGCAGGAGTTGCTCGCGGCCTACTTCGAACGGGAGCTCAACATCGCAGACGTCGAGACGCTGCTCGACCTGACCGCGTCGGTCGGCTTGGACCGTGAGCGCGCGCGTGCGGTCATCGAGAGTCGTGAGTTCGCCGACGAGGTCGAGGCCGACGTCCGCGAAGCCGCCGCACTCGGCGCCACCGGCGTTCCCTTCTTCGTGATCGACCAGAAGTACGGCATCTCCGGAGCGCAACCGGTCGAGTTCTTCACTCAGGTGATCGAACGCGCGTGGAACGAGTCGCGCCCCTTGATGCTCGTGAGTCCGGAGGTTGAGGAGCGCGAAGCGCGTCACGAAACCGAAGAAGCGGTCTGTGGTCCCGATGGTTGTGTGATTTCGTGACGCGCCTTCGGCGCTCCTCAATCAACGAAATTGCATGATCATGCATTGGTCTGCATACTTTGACCTGTGTCCAAAGTACTGACCTCCCTGCCTGTCGGTGAACGTGTCGGCATCGCCTTCTCCGGCGGCCTCGACACCTCGGTCGCGGTCGCGTGGATGCGCGACAAGGG
>JBQCDC010000129.1:0-7029 GCA_051961575.1 Marmoricola sp. | reverse complement strand
TGCACCGCGGTTCGACCCGGTTGGATGAGTTGTCCCTCGGACCAGCCCGGAAGGCTGAGCGAGCGGAGACGAGCACTTGTCGGCGTGAAGCGATCGCGGGAGAGGCCCACCGCACAACCGCCCGTCGCCGGGGCGAACCAGCGATAGTCGCCGCGGCCAAGTTTCGATCAGCCCGACGGGAGCCACGACGCTCACCGAGCCCGAGCGCGCCAGAACTCCCACACGCTTCAGCGCCCACTCCTGGAGCAGAACGATGTCGGGGCGCTCAGCCAGGACGGCAGTCAGCGATCGGCCTGCCGCAGCCGCGTCCAGAGTGCACTGGACGTTGGCCGTCGCTACCCGGATCAGGCCTCAGCCTCGGCCTTGGCCTTGAGCTGGGCCAGGCCTTTCTCGAAGTCCTTGCCGACGATCTTGTCCATCGGCATCAGGCGCATGAGGAGTCCGCGTAGGCCCTCGGGCTGGCCCGTCATCGTCCAGGTGACCGTGGTCTTGCCGTCGGCCTCGGCGAACTCGAAGCTTGTCGGATTCACGGCCTTCCAGGGAGCCGTGAACTCCAGGCGGATGTCGATGCGGTCGGGCCGGTCGCCGGTCGTCTCCATGGTGCCCGAGCCGACCTTCTTGTTACCGACCCACGAGTAGGTCGCGCCGACCCCGGAGTCGGGACCCGTGTAGGTGCGCTGCAGGTTCGGGTCGATGCCCTCCCAGGGCGACCAATCGACCCAACGGTGATAGTCGCTGACCAGGTCATGGACGGTGGCGGCCGGGGCGGCGATCTCGATCGAACGGAAAATGCTGAACGGAGCCATGGCTCAACACAGTAACGTCGCGGGGTGAGCACACAAGCGCGCCAGCAACAGGGCTTTGTGCTGGGAGTGCTCGCCTATGTGATGTGGGGCGCGTTCCCGCTGTACTTCCCGCTGCTGAAGCCCGCGGGAGCGATCGAGATCCTCGCCCATCGCGTGGTGTGGTCGCTTCTGACGATGGCGGCGATCGTGATGATCTCGGGGCGTCTCACACAGCTGCGCCATCTGATGACGAATCCGAGGGCGCTGCGGCTGTTGACCGTGGCCGCGGTGACCGTCGCGCTCAACTGGGGCACCTATATCTACGGCGTGAACAGCCACCGGGTGGTGGAGACGTCGCTGGGCTACTTCATCAACCCCCTGGTGACCGTGCTGCTCGCCGTGTTCGTGCTCGGCGAACGCCTGCGCCGACCTCAGTGGGTGGCTTTGGGCATCGGCGCAGTGGCGGTCCTGGCCATCACGATCGAGTACGGAAGGCTGCCCTGGATCGCTCTCATTCTGGCGTTCTCTTTCGGCACCTACGGGCTGGTCAAGAAGCAGGCGGATGTGGACGCAGTGGAGAGCCTGACCTTCGAAACGATCGTGCTCGCTCCCGTCGCGCTCGGCTACCTGGTCGTGCTTGGGGTCGCCGGGCACCAGCACTTCACGACGGACGGGGTCGGTCACGTCGTTCTGATGATGACGCTGGGCATCGTCACCGCCGTGCCTCTGCTGTGCTTCGGCGCCGCCGCCATTCGCGTGCCGATGACCACCATCGGACTCCTGCAATACCTGGCGCCGATCCTTCAGTTCCTGATCGGGGTGCTGGCGCTGCACGAGCACATGACGCCCATGCGGTGGGTGGGTTTCGCACTCGTCTGGGTGGCCCTCGCGATCTTCACGACCGACGCGCTTCGGCACCGGCCGGCTGCTGTGGTCGTCGAGGAACCGGCCCTCCAGGCCTAAGGCGAGCCGTCGGTTCTCACGGTCGAGCCGTCAGTTGCGCGGCAGAACCGTCAGGACTCGGACGACGTGGTCGTGGAACTCGCCCATGAAGGTGGCGAGGAAGTCGCGAGTGCTATCGGTGAGCAGATGGCCACCCTCGTCGAACTCACTCTGACTGATCTGCACGTACGCCTCAGGTGCGGTCATCTGCCGAGCGTTGCAGAAGCTCAAGATGGCACGGAGGGCGTGCTGGCCGAGAGCGGTGCCGAGCTTGCCTGGCGATGCGCCGATCACGCCCGTCGGCATGTGATCGAACGAATTCGCTCCGAACGGCCTGCTGGCCCAGTCGATCGCGTTCTTCAGCGACCCTGGGATCGAGCGGTTGTACTCCGGCGTGACGAAGAGGACCGCGTCGACAGAGGCGAGCGCCTCCTTGATGGCCCGGGCGACCGGTGGGTAATCAGCGTCGAAGTCGGGCGAGTAGAGCGGCAGGTCTCCGATCGGGATCTCGACGAAGGTGAGGTCGTCCGGCGCCAGTGCGATGAGGGCGTTCGCGAGCTTTCGATTCAACGACGTCGAAGACAGGCTGCCGACGAAGTACCCGACTGTGTAGGACAACGTCCCTCCTAGCGCGAGAAGTGCCGGTTCGAGCGTGACAACTGACGGGTCGCGCTAGACGGAGCGGTCGGCGACGACGTCGGCGAAGTCCTCGAGAGCGGTGCGCACCGGGCCCTCGCCGAGAACCTTAAGAAGGTCCTTCGCCTCGGCGGCGAGGTTGGCCACGTAAGCGCGCGCCTCGGCCATCGCCGGGTGGACGCGCAGAAGCGTGAGCGCCTCGGCGTGAAGAGCGTCGTCGGTGAGTTCGCCGGCGAGCAGCTCGAGCAGTCGTGCGTCGGCGGGGTCGGTGGAGCGTCGAGCGATGAGCACCGGCAGCGTCGGGACGCCCTCGCGCAGGTCCGTCCCGGGCGTCTTGCCGGACTCCTCCGACTCGGAGGCGATGTCGAGGATGTCGTCGGAGAGCTGGAAGGCCACTCCGACCTTCTCGCCGTACTCGGTGAGCGCCTCTTCGATCTCCAGCGGCGCACCGGCGAAGCGGGCGCCGTACTGGGCCGAAGTCGCGATCAACGCGCCGGTCTTCCCGGCGACCACGCGCAGGTAGTGCTCGAGCGGGTCGTCGTTCTCGCCGGGACCCAGGGTCTCGAGGATCTGGCCCTCGACCAGGCGCGTGAACGTCTGCGCCTGGATGCGGACAGCATCCGCGCCGAGCTCGGCCGTCAGCTCCGAGGACTTCGAGAAGAGGAAGTCGCCGGTCAGGATCGCAACGTGGTTGTCCCAACGGGCGTTCGCAGTCTCGGCTCCGCGGCGCAGCTCGGCCTCGTCCATGACGTCGTCGTGGTACAGCGAGGCGAGGTGCGTCAGCTCGACGACGCACGCGGACTCGATGACGCCCTGACCGTTCGGGTCACCGGTCTCAGCGGCCAGAAGGACCAGAAGCGGGCGGAATCGCTTGCCGCCGGCGTTCATCAGATGCAGGGCGGCCTCGGTCACGAAGGGGGCTTCGGACTGCACGTGGTCCGCGAGGGCGCGCTCGACCTCATCGAGCCGACGGATCAGACGCTCTTGGAGCGCAACGTCGACGACGGGAAGTGCAAGCGAGGTCACCGTCAGAGCCTATCCAAGAGTCCGGAGCACTCGCCGGGTTGGTCGAAACTGTCAGCGGATGAAGGTGCCGACCCGACCCAGCAGGTCGAGGAAGGGACCCGGCACCACGCCGAGAACCAGGGTGGCCAGGACTCCGAATCCGATGACGACGCTGGTCATGGGGCTGGGGATGGCTACTGCGGCTCCAGTTTCGTGACGGGCTTCTGCGAAGCCCTCCTCAACCTCCGTACGGATCGGGTCGGAGAAGAACATCACCACGATCACGCGGATGTAGAACGCCAGCGCGACAGCGGAGGCGAACACGGCGATGACCATCAACTGCCACGACCCTGCGGCCAGCGCGGCCGTGAAGACCGCCCACTTGCCCGTGAAGCCGGCGGTGAGCGGCACGCCCGCCATGGCGAGGAGCAGGAACGAGAAGAGACCCGCCACGAGCGGCGACTCCTTGCCCAAGCCGCGCCAGCTGGCGAAGCTCGTGGCCTCGCCCGAGGTGTCCCGCACCAGCGTGACGATGGCGAAAGCGGCCATGGTCATCAGGCCGTAGGAGATCAGGTAGAACAGGACCGCTTGCACGGGCTTGATCTGACCCGGCGAGTCGCTGAGCGCACGGGCGCCCAGCAGGCCCACCATCAGGAATCCGGCGTGCGCGAGCGAGGAGTACGCGAGCAGGCGCTTCACGTCGCGCTGCGCAAGCGCGAGTACGGCTCCCAGCACCATCGTGGCGATGGCGATCACCCAGAACATCGGCTCCCAGTCCCACCGCGCGCCACCGAAGGCTACGTAGAAGAGTCGGAGCAGTGCACCGAACGCGGCCACCTTCGTGGCCGCAGCCATGAAGCCGGTGAGCGCGGTCGGTGCGCCTTGGTAGACGTCCGGAATCCAGCCGTGGAAGGGCACCGCGCCGATCTTGAAGAAGAGGCCGACGGCGAGCAGGCCCATGCCGCCGAGAAGCAGCGCGTGGGCACCCGCGCGACCCTGGATCGCGGTGGCGATCTGTGCATAACCCATCGAGCCCGCGAACCCGTACGTCAGGGCCATGCCGTAGACGAAGAAGCCGGAGCTGAAGGCGCCGAGCAGGAAGTACTTCATCGCGGCCTCCTGGCTGAGCAGGCGACGGCGACGTGCGAGCGCGCAGAGCAGGTAGAGCGGCAACGACAGGATCTCCAGCGCCACGAACGCGACGATCAGGTCGTTCGCGGCCACGAACATCAGCATCCCGGCGACCGAGAACATCAGGAGCGGGAAGATCTCGCCGTGCTCGAGTCCCGAGGTCTCGCGCTCGGCGCTGGTGCCGGGCACCGTCGAGGCCTGGCCCGAGAAGGCGCTGACGCCACCCTCCAGCCGCCGCTCGGCGAAGAGGAAGATGCCGAGCAGAGCGAGCACGAGGATCAGCGACCAACCGACGAGGGACGGTCCATCCAGGGCGAAGGCGCCCTCGGCCAGGATCTTACCGGGCTTCGGGTGGTCGGCTCCCGGGTCGAGCACGCTCCAGACCGCGATCGTGGCGCCGATCGAGGCGATGACCCCCGCGGCGGCGAGGCCGGCCTGGACGAGGAATCGCAGCTGACGAGGAACGAGCACCTCGACCAGGATCCCCAAGGTGGCGGCGCCGAGCAGGATCAGGATCGGCGACAGGTCGCCGTACTCGATCTTGGGTGCGGCGAAGCTGGTGGCGGCGAGGGCGATCACTGCTGTCCTCCTGCGTTAGCAGTGCCGACGGCTGACGGCGGATGCACGCGGTCGAGTGTGGTGTTCACGCTCGGATTCAGGACGCCCATCAGCAACTGCGGGAAGAACCCGAGCACGACGAGTGCGACCATCACCGGCGCGATCGCGACGGTCTCGCGGCGGTCGAGGTCGCGCATGTTGGCGACGTCCACGCTCGTGGGCCCGGTCATCATCCGCTGGTAGGCGAGCAGCGCGTAGATCGCGGCCAGCACGATGCCGCTGACGGCGAAGCCCGCTGCCCACGGGGAGTGCACGAAGGCGCCGACGATCACGAGGAACTCGGGGACGAACGGCGACAGACCCGGCAACGAGAGCAGCGACAGGCTCGCGATCAGGAACATGCCGGCGAGAACCGGCGCGGCCTTCTCGACACCCGCGTAGCTGCGGATACTCGCCGAGCCGTGGCGGCGCACGAGGTAGCCGGCGACGAGGAAGATCGCCGCGGTGGAGAGGCCGTGCGCGACCATGTAGAGGTCCGCACCGCCCAGGCCCTGGCTGTTCATCACGAAGATGCCCAGCACGATGAACCCGAAGTGGGACACGCTCGTGTAGGCGATCAGGCGCCAGATGTTGTCCGAGCCGATCGCCATCAGCGCGCCATAGATGATGCTGATGATCGCAAGCACCACGATCACCGGCGTCGCCCACTTGGCCGCGTCGGGGAACAGCTCGAGCCCGAACCGGATCATGCCGAAGCTGCCGATCTTGTCCAGCACGCTGACCAGCATGGTGTTGGTGCCGGGGCTGGCCTGCTCACACGCGTCGGGCAGCCAGGTGTGCACCGGGAAGAGCGGCGCCTTGATGGCGAACGCGATGAAGAAGGCGATGAACATCCAGCGGCCGGCCGTGGCCGAGAAGTGCACCTGATGGAGGTCGCTCAGCAGGTAGGTCGGGTGGCCGAGCGCGTGCGCGGACTCCACGTACACGCCGATGACCGCGGCGAGCAGGATCAGTCCACCCGTCAGCGAGTAGAGCAGGAACTTGGTCGCGGCCTTGGCGCGGCCGGCTCCGCCGAAGCCCCCGATCAGGAAGTAGACCGGCAGCAGCACGACCTCGAAGAGCACGTAGAACAGGAAGACGTCGGTAGCGATGAAGCAGCCGATCGCGAGGGCTTCCAGCGCCAACATCCAGGCGAAGAAGGAGCGCTCGTTCCAGCGGGGCGGCACCCCGTCGGCGCGCTTGACCCCGTCGTGCCACCCAGCCAGCACGACGACCGGAGTCAGGGCGGTGGTCAGCAGGACGAGGCTGAGGCCGAGGCCGTCGATCCCGACCGCGTAGTGCGCGCCGAAGGCCTTGATCCACTCATGGTTCTCGACGAACTGCAGGCCGCCGTTCTTGTGGAAGCCCGCCGTGATCGCGATCGACAGGACCAGCTCGACCAGCGAGAGCCCCAGCGCGAGGACGCGCGCTTGGTGCGCTGAGGAGCGCGGGAGCAGCGCGATCCCGAGCGCCCCCGCCAGCGGGAACAGGAGCAGCAGAGTCAGCCACGGGAAGTCTGAGTGATTCATGACCAGTTCACCGCCGTCAGCGCGAAGAGCACCACAGCGGCGCCGAAGAGGACGTACAGGGCGTAGGACCGGGCATACCCGTTCTGAAGTCGTCTCCCGACCGCTCGTGAGATGGCGCGCAGGCCCGTCGAAGGTCCGGTGGCGCCACCGTCGACGATCGCCCCGTCGAAGACGAGCAACCCGTCAATGAGAACCGTCCCCGGACGCACGATGAGCTCCTCGTTGATCAGGTCGCCGTAGACCTCGGCTCGGGCTGCATGCGTGAAGGGCGAGACGTCCTGTGGCGCCTCACGAGGAATCGACTGCCGCCCGTAGAGGAGGTAGGCGAGCCCGACGCCCAACGCCACGATGACCACCGCGATCGCGCTGATGGCCAGGGACGGAATCGGCGGGCTCTTCTCGAT
>JBQCDC010000128.1:0-5851 GCA_051961575.1 Marmoricola sp. | reverse complement strand
CCGGTGCCGGAGATCGTGAGCCCGTCGGCCGTCAGGGCGATGTCCGCACCCATGCGGGTCAGGAGACCTCGGAGGGCATCACCCGGCTGCGTGGTCTGGGCGGGCCAGTGCGGGATCGTGACGCTGCCACCCGTCGTCATGGCCAGCACGAGGAAGGGCGCCGCGTTCGAGAGATCGGGCTCGATGTCCACGTCGACGGCCCGCACGATGCCGGGTTCGACTCGCCAGCGGTTCGGCTTGTCGTCCTCGACGACGATGCCGTGGTCCCGCAGGCAGGCCACGGTCATGTCCAGGTGCGGCTGGGAGGGGATCGGGCTGCCGGCGTGCTCGACCTCGATGCCCCGCGCGTAGCGGGGGGCGGCGAGCAGTAGGGCCGACACGAACTGGCTGGAGGCGGAGGCGTCGATCTGGACGGTGCCACCGGCGAGCGCGGCGTCGCCATGGACGGTGAAGGGCAAGGAACCGCGACCGTCGTCGTCGATCCGGGTGCCGAGCCCGCGCAGGGCGGTGATCATGCTGGTCATCGGTCGCGACCGGGCATGCTCGTCGCCGTCGAAGCGGGACAGTGTGGGCACCGACGCCGCGACGGCCGGGACGAAGCGCATGACGGTCCCGGCAAGACCGCAGTCGATGGTGACCTCGGAGGGGGAGTGGCCGATGGGCGTGACCGCCCAGTCCGAACCGCTCGTGTCGATAGCGGCGCCGAGCGACTGGAGGGCCGCGGCCATCAGTTCGGTGTCGCGGGAGCGCAGAGGGCGCCGCACGACGCTCGGCCCGTCGGAGATGGCTCCGAGCACGAGAGCGCGGTTGGTCAGCGACTTGGAGCCGGGGAGCTCGACCAGCGCGTCGAGCGGTTCGCCGACACGAGGAGCTGGCCACCACATGGGTCGAAGGCTACTTGGCTACGCTCACACGCATGTGCGGGCGCTACGCATCGAGCCGGGATGTCGACGACATCGCGGAGGAGTTCGACGTCCAGGAGACGTTGGCGGATCCGCAGGAGCCCAACTACAACGTCGCGCCGACGACGCCCGTGTAT
This sequence comes from Marmoricola sp., assembly GCA_051961575.1. Classification (GTDB taxonomy): domain Bacteria; phylum Actinomycetota; class Actinomycetes; order Propionibacteriales; family Nocardioidaceae; genus Marmoricola. Next base: position 4,812 of record JBQCDC010000128.1, on the reverse strand, counting down.
GCGGTCCTGGAGCGGCCTGCCAAGGAGGAGCGTCCGCAGCAGCGCCAGCTGCGCCTGTTGACCTGGGGACTCGTGCCCTCGTGGGCCAAGGACGCCACCATCGCGACGCGACTGATCAACGCGCGACTGGAGACGGCGGCGGAGAAGCCCGCCTTCCGACGAGCCTTCGAGCGCCGTCGCGCGATCATCCCGGCCGACGGCTACTACGAGTGGTACGCGACCGAGGTCGCAGGAAAGACCAAGAAGCAGCCCTACTTCATCCGGCCCGAGGACGGCTCGATCCTGGCGATGGCCGGTCTCTATGAGATCTGGCGCGACCCGAGCAAGTCCGAGGAGGACCCCGACCGCTTCCGCTGGACGATGACCGTCATCACCACGACCGCCGAGGACTCGCTCGGACACGTCCACGACCGCATGCCACTGATGTTGGATCGGGACGGCTACGACGCATGGTTGGACCCGACGCTGACGAACGTGGCCGAGGTCGCCGCGCTGCTGAAGCCGGCGATGCCGGGCCAGCTGCTCGCGGTTCCGGTGAGCCCGCTGGTGTCCAACGTGCGCAACAACGGTCCCGAGCTGATCGAACCGATTCCGCTCGAGGACGTCCATGGCTGAGAAGGACATCGACACCCCGCACGGCCTGGCGCGCGTCGTCAATCTCCACCCGGTTGCCAAGCCGACGGCCTCGCTGCTGCTCACGCATGGAGCCGGCGGGGGGATCGAGGCCATGGACCTGATGTCGCTGGCCGAGTCCCTTCCGCAGCACGGCTTCGACGTGCAGCTGCTGGAGATGCCCTGGCGCGTGGCCGGCAAGAAGGTCGCTGCGCGGCCCGTCGTGCTCGACGAGTGCTTCCGGGCGGTGTTCGAGTCCCTGGACATCGGCGGCCCGGTGGTCATCGGTGGTCGCAGTGCCGGGGCCCGGGTCGTGTGCAGGCTCTCCGACCCTCTCGGTGTGGCCGGAGTGCTCGCGCTGGCTTTTCCGCTGCACCCGCCGGGGCGTCCGGAGTCCTCGCGCCTCGCGGAGCTGGAGATGGCGACCTGTCCACGTCTGGTGCTGCAGGGGGAACAGGACACCTTCGGCGGCCCACCCGAGTTTCCGGCCGACCCGAACCTGGTGCCGGTTCCCTTCGCGAATCACTCGCTCAAGGTGCCCAAACGTGCTCCTGTGACGCAGGAGGCGACGCTCGACCTGATCGTCTCTGCGGTACTGGCGTGGTTGCAGGGGTCTATCGTCACCGGTTGAGCGGAATGATTCACGAGCGCGGGGTGTTGCACCAGCATGCTCATGACCATGGACGCGCCGCCCCGCACCGGTAGTCACCTAGGCTGGGGAGCAATGAACGGCACTAACGACGACATCGATCAGGCGGCAAAGCAACTGCGCTTCGAAGCCGAAGCCTTGCCGTACCTTGACCAGCTCTACTCGGCGGCGATGCGGATGACCCGCAACCCGAGCGATGCCGAGGACCTCGTCCAAGAGACTTTCGCGAAGGCCTACGCAGCCTTCCACCAGTACCAGCCGGGCACGAACCTGAAGGCGTGGCTGTACCGCATCCTCACGAACACCTTCATCAACAGCTATCGCAAGAAGCAGCGCGAGCCGCAGCAGTCGATGGCCGAGGACGTGGAGGACTGGCAGCTGGCTCGCTCGGAGTCGCACTCGTCGGCGGGCTTGAAGTCCGCGGAGACAGAGGCGCTGGAGCACCTGCCCGACTCGGATGTGAAGCGCGCTCTGGCGCAGCTCCCCGACGACTTCCGGCTCGCGGTCTACCTGGCCGACGTCGAAGGATTCCCCTACAAGGAGATCGCGGAGATCATGGATACGCCGATCGGCACCGTGATGTCGCGACTGCACCGCGGACGTCGTCAGCTGCGCGAACTGCTGTCTGACTACGTGCGCGACAACGATCTTTTGTCCAGCAACACTCGAGGGGCAGTCTCGTGAGCCAGATCCAACACCCGGCCGAAAGCGCGGCCGACTGTTCCGAAGTTCTCGGCCGAATGTTCGTTTTCCTCGACAACGAGCTCGACTCGGCCGGATGCGCGCAGATCCAGCAGCACCTCGACGAGTGCGGCCCCTGCTTGGCCAAGTACAACCTCGAGCGCACGGTGAAGGCCGTCGTCGCCCGCTCCTGCACCGAGGTCGCCCCTCAGGCCCTCCGCGAGCGGGTGATGGTCTCCATCCGCGAGGTGCAGATTCGCATCAGCGGCGAGTAACTGAGAAGATGATCGCTGCACAAAAGCAGACCTGAGGAGATCCCATGGGCAAGACCGGACGCAAGCGCCGCGCTCGCAAGAAGAAGGGCGCGAACCACGGCAAGCGCCCCAACGCCTGACACAGGCCCCGCTTCCTAGAAGCACCCCACGGCGCCAACTGTGCGACCTCGATGAGGTCCTACAGTTGGCGCCGTGGCATCTCTCACCGAGGTCGTGCGCGACCACGCACCCATGGATGCCGCCGCGCGTGAATGGATCTCGCGCCTCCTTGCCGACTGGCAGATTCTCGCGGACCTCTCCTTCGCCGACCTCGTCCTCTGGTTGCCCGACGCGGGTGGCGATGGCCTGTGGGCAGCCGCCCACATGCGACCGACCACAGGGCCGACCGCGATCCCCGAGGAGATCGTCGGGTCGCACGCGCCTCGCGGCGCCGAGCCCCTGATCGAGCAGGCCCAGCGCACCGGTCGCATCGTGACCGATCCCGAACCGACCTGGCGCCACACCGTCCCGGTGGCCCCGGTGCGGGTCGAGGCGATCCCGGTGAGCATGCAGGGCGAGGTGCTCGGAGTCATCACCCGGAACACCAACCTGCAGGCCGTCCGTACGCCGTCGCGTCTGGAGCTCTCCTACCTACAAGCGGCCTCTGAGCTCGCCGAGATGATCGCGGCCGGGCTGCTGCCGCAGGAGGGGGAGCGCGGCGACCACGCCGACTCGCCCCGCGTGGGCGACGGATTCATCCGCCTCGGGGTGGAGGGACAGGTGGAGTACGCCAGTCCCAACGCGCAGTCCGTCTACCGCAAGCTCGGTTACAACGGCGACCTCACCGAAGCGGTGCTTGCCGATCTCACCCGCGACCTGATTCCGGCCGAGGCTCGTGCCGATGAATCCGTGCTGTCCGCGGTGCTGACCGGCAGACGTGCCCGCGATACCGAGGTCGGAAATGAGGCTGCGACCGTTGCCCTCCGATCGATTCCGCTGGCCCCTCACGGGGAGTCGACCGGTGCGCTCGTCCTGGTGCGCGACGTCACCGAGCTGCGGCGACGTGATCGGGAGCTGGTCACCAAGGACGCCACCATCCGCGAGATCCACCACCGGGTGAAGAACAACCTGCAGACCGTGTCAGCGCTGCTTCGGCTCCAAGCCAGGCGGCTGCATCAGCCCGAAGGTCGCGCGGCGCTCGAGGAGGCCGTCCGCCGGGTCGGCGCGATCGCGGTCGTGCACGAGATCCTCAGCCAGTCCTTCGACGAGGTCGTCGAGTTCGACGAGGTCGCCGATCAGCTGGCTCACTTGATCAGCGACGTCGGCGGCAGCGGGGGCGTGACGATCTCGCGCCAAGGCTCGATCGGCTCGATCAGCTCCGAGGTAGCGACGCCGCTCGCGCTGGTGCTCACCGAGCTGATGCAGAACGCGGTCGAGCATGGCTATCCGCATGACCACGACAGCGAGCAGGTCGTCACCTCGAGCCCGTTGGGCATCACGTTGCGATGCGAGCGGGGCGAGGCGGGGCTGATCATCACCGTCGAGGACAACGGCGTGGGCTTCTCAGCCGATTTCGACCTCTCGCGATCGGCCAGCCTGGGCCTGTCGATCGTGCAGACGCTCCTCTCCGAGATGGGAGGACGTCTCGAGGCGACGCCTCGTCACGAGGGTGGCGCGTCGATGAAGGTGGAGCTACCGCTGCGTTAGGCGGAGCGCATGCGCGAACGCGCGTTACGGCGCTTCAGCGCGCGACGCTCGTCCTCGCTCAGGCCACCCCACACACCGTGGTCCTGGCCGGCTTCCAGTGCCCAAGCGAGGCACTGCTCACGCACGTCGCAGCGATTGCAGACGCGTCGAGCCTCCTCGATCTGCATGAGCGCAGGCCCGGTGTTCCCGATCGGGAAGAACAGTTCCGGGTCTTCGTCGAGACATGCAGAACGGTGGCGCCAATCCACGGCGGAGGCTCCTTCTTAGGTTGGCTGGCTAACGCGTACGGCACGTGAAAACGTTCACTAAGTACGCCCGATACCAGGCTAGTTTCAAAAAACGTGATTGCACAGGGGCGCAGCAAGATCGCTGCGGTGCAACCAAATGATGGTGCCAAGTCTGCGCAGCGGTGACAAGGGTTTGGGACGGTAGCGTTCGTCACAACTTCAACTTTCGTGACACCCGCGCGATTCCGCATTGGCTAGGGTGCGCGTGTGCTAGCCGGCAATTCGCGCCTCTATCCCGCGCTGCGCCTCGCTTCCTTCTTGATGGTGGCGCAGGCGCTGGTCGTCATCATCTTCGGCGTCGTCGAGCTGGTCTCGCACCACCGGGACCTCGGCTTCGGCGTCGGCGCGGCCGTCTTCTTCATCGCCTACGGAGTCGGGATCGGTTTCTGCGGCTGGGGTCTTCTCGACCTCCACCGCTGGGCCCGGGGTCCGACGCTCCTGATCGAGCTGCTCAATCTGGGTCTCGCATGGAGCCTACGTGGTGGCGGCACCTGGGGTGCCGCTCTCGCGCTCGCCCTGCCGTCGGTCATCGTTCTGGTGTGCATCCTGCTGCCGGCGTCGGTCGAGGCCCTCGAGGCCGACGGGGGCCGACCTAAGCAGTGAGCAGCACGTGCAGCCGTCC
>JBQCDC010000127.1:0-2128 GCA_051961575.1 Marmoricola sp. | reverse complement strand
AGCTGTCGGCGAGGTGCGAACCGAGAACGGCTTCCTGGGGCTGAGCATCGATGCGACGCTCGAGGACGTTCCGCAGCCGGATGTGGTCGTCGTTCCCGGTGGTATCGGAAGCCGCGCGGCGATGAGCGACGAGCACCTCCTGGCCTGGCTCGAACACGCGCATCGCACGACGATGTTCACCACCTCGGTCTGCACGGGCTCGCTGATCCTCGGAGCTGCTGGGCTTCTGGACGGGCTGACCGCGACCACGCATTGGTCCGTCTACGACGCGCTAGCCGCGACGGGCGCTCTGCCGGTCGCCGACCGCGTCGTCGAGCATCTGGAGTCGAGAATCATCACCGCTGCGGGGGTCTCCAGCGGCATCGACATGGCGTTGCGACTGGCCGAGCTCCTCGTTGACGAGACGGCGGCTCAGGCCATGCAGCTCATGATCGAGTACGACCCTCAGCCGCCCTTCGACTCAGGCGCCTGGGACAAGGCCAGCGACGCCGTCCGTGCGCGCGTCAGGGAGTACGCAGCGTTGCGCGACTGATCGGCGGCGCCGGTCGCCACCAGCAGGCGCGGCATTGCCGCGAGCACAGTGAAGGGCTCGAGGCCGCCGAAGACGGGGTAGGCGATCAGGATCGCGACCGGCATGGCCGCGAGCCAGCCCTTCCTGGCAGCAACGACGACCACTGCTGCGGCGATCGCCGTGCGAAGGAGGACATCGTCGCCGGAGTGCGTGTGCAAGAGGAAATAGATCCAGTTCGACCACGCGGTCGGCCACAGTGCGGCGGAGGCCAGCGAGAGCCCGATGATCCACCCGACCGCCTTGGCGACGCTCGACCACTCACCGCGTGCGACGTGCCAGAGGACACCGAGCCCTCCCAGCGAGACCTTCGTGAGTGCTGGAACGGCCCAGAACCCCGGTCGTGCCAAGGCGAGGACGATCGCGACCGCGATGATCGCGGTGATGTTGCCCAGGCAGACCTCGCGGACGCAGAGCATCAGCAGCGGGATCGACCACACCGTCTTGACGGGCCGAAGCAGCCAGATGAACGCCGCGACCATGACGGCCATCCAGAGTGGCAAGAAGAGCGACCACGGCAGGACGCTCAGCGGGCGCGTGACCTGTGCGAACAGCGGAGAGTACAGATAGGCGTCGGGCGCGTACGGCGGGCGGCCGTACAAGGACTGTCCGTGCGCGATGACCCAGTAAGCGTGCGCATCGCCGCCCAGACGGTGCCAGAAGATCGCGATCGAGGACGCCGCGTACGCGATTGCGCTGATCCAGAGCGCGACGATTCCCGCGTGACGCATGGCGTCAGCAGGACGCAGTTCAGCGCGAGCGGCGACGTGCTCCCGACCTGCCATCGCTGCGATCCCCTCCCCAGGCGCGCCAACTACAGCGTGATCGGATCGTAACTATCGGCAGAGGGCGGCCGCAGAGGAATCGGCAGATCCGGGGGGCCCTCAGTTCTTGGTGGGAGCCTCGCCCAGCGTCGCCTCGACCGCGACCGGTGACACCGACGCGTCGCTCGCCCAGGTGATATCGCCCGTGATTCCGCCTACGCCGCGCAGGTCGCCCTCGGCGGCCTGAACGTGTTCCAGGGCGATGTCGGAGCCCGTCACCGTCAACGCGAGAACGGGCGTGCGCATGCTCACCTTCGCCGACGACTTGGCTCCACGGATGCCGGCCAGCGCCTCACTGACCGAGGCCAGAAGGGCCGGGTCACCCGCAGCGGTTCCCAGCTCGTCAGCCGTCGGCCACGCCGAGGTGTGCACCGATCCCTCCTGCCACCACGACCAGACCTCCTCGGTCACATACGGCAGGGAGGGGGCGAGCAGGCGCAGCTGGACGTTGAGCGCCAGCGCGAGGGTCGCGCGTGCGGACGCGGATCCGTCGGCGTCGCTGTACGCGCGCTCCTTGACGAGCTCCAGGTAGTCGTCGCAGAACTCCCAAAAGAACTTCTCGGCGGTCTCCAGCGCGGTCGTGTAGTCGTAGTCCGTGAAGGCGCTGGTGGCATTGGCGACGGTCTCGCGGAGGCCCGCGATCAGCGAGAGGTCGACCGCTTCGGTGATCGCCGCCGCGTCGGTGCTGGTGGCGCCCACCGATCCGAGCACGAACTTCGAGGCGTTGAGGACCTTC
>JBQCDC010000126.1:0-24341 GCA_051961575.1 Marmoricola sp. | reverse complement strand
AGACGACGCTCTTCGGCCTGATCATCGCCGTCGTCTGTTGCTACAAGGGGATGTACGCCAAGGGCGGCGCCATCGGCGTCGGTCGTGCGGTGAACCAGGCCGTCGTGGTGGCCTTCGCCCTGATCTGGATCGTCAACGTGGTCTTCACCAACATCCTGCTGGGCCTCAACCCCAACATCCAGGTCTTCAAGTGAGCGGGTGCCGACGATGACCATCAAGACCGTCCCGCCGCCGCCCTCGGCGCCTCGCGCGCAGCGGACGCCGCCGCCGGCCCCCGCCGACGCGGAGATCTCCACCGCCGCAGCGATCAAGGGGATCAAGACCGCGCTGTCCACTGGCGGCGAGATCATCCGGTTCTCGTTCGAGACGATCGTCAGTCTCAAGGACGTGCGCTCGCACTGGACCGAGGTCGTGCGCCAGGCCGCCATTCTCATCCTGTCCAGCGGGCTCATCATCTGGGCGATGCAGTTCGTGATGGGCACGATGTGCGGCACCGAGGCCATCTACACGCTCAAGCAGGTCGGCGCACCGATCTACTCGGGCATCTTCAACGCTTGGTGCGCGGTCCGCGAGCTCGTGCCCTACATGTGGGGTTACATCCTCGCCGCCAAGGTCGGCTGTGGCCTGGTGGCCGAGATCGGCTCGATGCGCATCGCCGAGGAGGTCGACGCCCTCGAGGTGATGGGCGTGGACTCGCGCGCCTACCTGGTGGGCACGCGTGTGGTCGCCGCCTGGCTCGCGATGCCGTTCCTGTACGCGGTGAGCCTGGGAATGATGTCGCTCGGCGAGATCCTCGTGACCGTCTACTACGTCGGCGGTGTGTCGCCAGGCGGCCACATGGCGATCTTCTGGCTCTACCAGAACCCGTACGACTACATGTACTCGCTGATCAAGGGCTTAGCCATGGGCACCACGATCGTCTTCGTGGCCTGTTACTACGGCTACACCGTCAGAGGTGGGTCAGTGGAAGTCGGCAAGAACACGGCTAGATCCATGGTCCTCAACATGGTGCTGATCCACCTGATAGGCGCGTTGGGGACCCAACTCTTCTGGGGCCTCGCGCCCAATGCCCCCATCGGCAATTAGCTGCCGGAACCGACCACACCGCTGACGAAAGGAGCCCGAGGATGACGATCGAGATGACGCGTCCCGAGGCGGACACGAGCGCGCCCGGCACGTTCTCCATGGAGGTCCGCGACGTCCACAAGAGCTTCGGCCCCTACGACATCCTCACGGGTCTCAACCTGAACTTCGTCGACAACGCGATCACGACGATCCTCGGGCCATCCGGTACCGGCAAGAGCGTGCTGATCAAGCACCTCGTCGGACTGTTGAAGCCCGACCAGGGCGAGATCCGAGTCTTCGGCCAGGACATCTGGGCGATGTCGCAGAAGGAGCGGTACCAGCTGCGCCAGAAGTTCGGCGTGCTCTTCCAGGACGGCGCGCTGTTCGGCTCGATGAACATCTTCGACAACGTCGCCTTCCCGTTGCGCAAGCACACCGACAAGCCGGAGCGGGAGATCGGCGAGCTGGTCATGGACCACCTGGTCGAGGTCGGTCTTGAGAAGGCCGCGGCGAAGCTGCCGAGCGAGATCTCCGGTGGCATGCGCAAGCGCGCGGGCTTCGCACGGGCGCTGATCCTCGAGCCCGACATCGTGCTCTTCGACGAGCCCGACTCGGGTCTCGACCCGGTGCGCACCAGCCTGCTCAACGACGTCATCCTCGCCATGCATGCGCGACACAAGGGCACCTACATGGTGGTGACGCACGACATCCGAACGGCCAAGAAGGTCAGCGACTACGTCGGCGTGATCTGGAAGGGGAAGTCGGTCTACAACGGGCCCGCCGAGACCGCCTTCAACTCCGACGATCCTTTCGTCCGGCAGTTCCTGTCCGGTGACTCCGTCGGCCCCCTGGGGATGGACTGATGCTCGAGCGCGCGGTCCTTCCTGCGCTGGGACTGGTCCTGGCCGCTGGTGGTTATGTCTGGGCTACCAGCGACTCCTCCTACACGGTCTCCGCTGTATTCCCCAACGCCAGCAACCTCTTCGTAGGCAGCAGGGTCGTCGAGGACGGCTACACCGCCGGCTCCGTCAAGGACATCTCCGTCAAGGACGGCAAGGCGTTGGTGACGCTGTCGGTGGATCGTGAGTTCGGACCGCTGCACGACGGCGCGAAGGCCCAGGTGATCTGGAAGGCCGTGCTCGGCGAGCGACTCGTGCAGATCACCGATGGCCCCAGCAAGAACGCCGCCCTGCGGAACGGCGCGATGCTTCCCGGCGTTCAGACCGAGCCGGTCGAGCTCGATGCGGTGCTGTCCGCGCTCGACGCCCCGACGCGGACCAAGGTCGCGTCGCTCGTGAACCGCCTCCAGGCGACTATCAGCGGCCGCGAGGGCGCCATCAACAACACGCTCGCCAGCGCGGGTCCGGCCCTGCAACAGCTCGGCAACGTGCTGAGCGACGTGAACACCGATGGCACGGCCATCAACGAGATCGTCACGCAGGTCAACGCGACGTTGAAGATCATCCAGTCTCGCGACCAGGCGGTCCGCACGGTCGTCTCGGCTCTGGCGGACACCAGTCAGACGGTGGCCGCGCAGCAGCAGGCCATGGGCCAAACGCTCTCCGCGCTACCGCCGGTCCTCCAGAAGGCGACCTCGACGCTCAGCCGAGTGCCGACCACCGTGTCGAACGCACTCCCGCTGCTGAAGGATCTTGCGCCGGTCACCGGGCAGCTACGGTCGACGTCGACGAAGCTGCGCCCGGTCCTCACCGATCTGCGCCCCACGGTCGCGGAGCTGCGCTCCACTCTCGGTTCGCTCAGCAATCTGCTGGGCGTGACACCTTCGCTCCTAACCACCGCGAACACGACGGTCCCCGGACTCAACCAGACGTTCACGTCGCTCAACCCGGTGCTGGACTTCCTCCGCCCGTACACCCCTGAGATCGCGGGCTGGGCGACGAGCTGGGGCTCCGCGGGTGGCAACTACGACAACAACGGTCACTACGTCCGGTTCCACATCCTGGCGGGTCTCGAGTCCGTGATCCCGTCGAGCACCGCCGGCCCGGGTGTGGTGCAGAACTTCACCCCGGCACCCGGAGCGCCCGTGGGTCAGCCCTGGACCGACGCGGCAGGAAGTGGAATGCGATGAGAAACGCACGTGATCTCTTCTACGCGGCGCTTGTCGCGGTTCTTCTTGCCGGTGGAGTCGCCTGGGCGGGGGGAGTGGTGCACAACTCCGAGAACGGACAGGTCCACGCGATGTTCGCCTCCGCCGCGCCCCTGGTCGACGGCAACCAGGTCAAGGTCGGCGGCGTCGTGGTCGGAACCGTCCAGAGCATGAAGGTCGTCAACGGCGTCGCCGACGTCGCCATGGACATCGACAAGAGTGCGCTTCCGCTGCACAGCGACGCGCATCTGACGATCCGTCCCGTGAGCCTCCTCGGTGAGCGCTACGTAGACCTCGTTCGTGGAACGCCGAGCGCGCCCGTGCTGCCGGCAGGGTCCGTGATTCCGCTGAGCCACACCTCGACATCGGTCGGCCTGGACGAGGTCCTGAACACGGTCGACCAGCCCAGCGGGGCCGGTCTCAGGGCTTTGGTCACGACGCTGGGCGAAGGCATGCAGGGCAACGGCGAGAACGTGAATGCCGCGATCCAGGCGCTCACCCCGAGCATGAAGAACACGCGTGCGATGGCGCAGATCCTGTCGCAGCAGAACCAGCTGCTCAGCAAGCTGGTCGACGACTTCCAGCCCGTGGCCTCGGCGCTCGCGGTCCGCAACGGCCGGGCCATGGACCAACTGGTCGCGTCGTCGCAGCAAGTGCTGTCAGCGGTCAGCCGCCGTCAGGCCCAGTTGGACGACTCGCTGGTGAAGCTCCCGAGGACGTTGGCGCTGCTGCGCTCGACGCTCGCCAACCTCGACACCACGGCATCCAGCACAGCGCCGACGCTCGCCGAACTCCGTCCCTTGACCGACAACCTGCAGGCGTTCTCGGCTGAGCTGCGCAACTTCGCCAACGCTCTCGATCCTGCCCTCGCCACCTCGCAGCCGGTGCTCGACAAGGCCTATGCCCTGCTTCGGGCCGCGGAGCCGGTCTCGGCGGCCCTTCACGAGAGCGGCTCAGGACTCGCGACTGCGGTGCACGGAACCAAGAAGGTGGTCAGTGATCTGACCAACAACCGCAACAACCTCTTCAACTACATCCGCTACTGGGCGCTCACGACGAACGGTTTCGACGGCCTGTCCCATTACTTCAGGGTCAACGCGACGATCAACTCGGCCACGCTGACCGGGCTGTTCCCGACGATCGCCCACACGACCGGAACCAAGAAGACCAATCCGGCGACCGGACTCCTCAACGGTCTCGGTGGCCTCACCAAGTCCCTGACCGGGACGCTGGGCAACCTCGTGCCGCTGCTCGGTGGATCGGCGAGCTCGCCGACGGGTCTGACCCAGAAGCAACAGCTGAACCTGCTCGGTTCTTTGCTGGGAGGGAAGTGACATGAGTCTTCTGCGCAGCTTGCGATCCCCCTTCGGCATCGGTATCGCCGCGGTCGTGCTGTTCGCGGGGTCGGTGGTGTTCGGTCTCAACGCCACGCACGGCATGCCGCTGGTGCCGCGCAAGGAGGTTCGCGTCGCCTTCACCGACCTCAGCGGCCTCGACGTGGGCGACGACGTTCGCACCGCGGGAGCCCGCGTCGGCTACGTAGCGGACCTCAGCCTGGTCAACGGTCAGCCGGTCGCCACCCTCAAGTTGGACAACCCGAACACGAAGCTCTACGAGGACGCGATCGCGGCCAGGGTGACCGACCGCTCCAGCCTCGGTCAGAAGTTCGTCGAGCTCGACCCCGGAACACCCAAGACAGGGCCGCTTCGCGGGAACGGCATCATCCCGGCCTCGCAGACCGTCAAGTCCGAGGACATCGGACAGCTCTTCGACTCGTTCGACCCGCGCACCCGCGCCGCGACCTCCAACTTCCTGACCCAGTTCGGCGGTGGGCTGATCGGGCACGGGCCGGGTCTGCACGCGCTGGCGAAGAACGGCGCGCAGATCCTGAAGGACACGTCGACGGTCAGCGGCGCGATCGCGAACGAGAACGGTGCTCCACTCGAGTCGATGCTGGCATCGGCCGACCAGCTCAGCAGCCGACTCAAGACCCGACAGGCCGACCTCGCGAAGCTGATCGACCAGTTCGCCGGCACGGTCAAGGGCTTCAACGTCGACGACGGATCGCAGGTCGACCAGACGTTGGCGAAGGCTCCCGGTGCGCTCACCTCGATCAACGCGGCGCTCGCCGCGATCAACACACCGCTCTCCGACACCGCGGCTGCCATGAGCACCTTGCGCCCCGGCGCCTCGGCGCTCGGTCAGGCAACGCCCGACCTGCGCGGCTTCCTCCGCGACGCCACCTCTCCGCTGCAGAAGGTGCCGGGGGTCTCCCAGGTCGCCATCCCCGGGGTCGGAAGCCTGACCACCGTCGTCAGCGACGCGCGGCCGTTGTCGCTCCAGCTGATCAAGACCGGAGCCAAGGCTGCACCTCTGGCCGGTGTGCTCGGGTCCTACGCCTGGGACATCGCCAACTTCTACACGGACGCTCAGGGCGCGCTCGCACGCGGCGACAGCGCCGGCAACTGGCTGCGCATCCTGCTGCTGCCGGGCGCGGAATCGATCGCGACCCCGATCCCCACCGTGCCGCGTGATCCCTACCAGCCGCCGAAGCACGGAGGATCCTGATGCGAGTCTTCGACAAGGTCCGCGGCCTCTCGCCGCTGCAGCTCGGCGCGATCTTCGTGGTCGTCGCGGCGCTGGCCGGTGTCGCGCTGTTCAGCAAGGCGCAGATCCTCGCCTACCTTCGCGGCGGCGACGAGATCCAGATCCACTTCGCCGCTGCGCACCGCCTGCGCCCGGACATCTCCGTGGTCAAGGTGGCCGGCGTCAAGGTCGGCATCGTGATGGACCAGTCGCGCGAGTCGGACGGTTCCACCGACGTCACGGTGAAGGTCGACAAGAGCGCCCTTGCGGTTCTCGGTGATGCGCCGTCGGCGAGCATCCGACCCGCCACGCTGCTCGGCGGCAACTACTACGTCGAGCTCGTGCCGGGTGGACGCCCGGGCGCGTTCCAGGGCTCGATCCCCGAGTCGCGCACGTCGATCCCCGTCGAGCTCGACGGACTCGCCAGCTCGTTCACGACGCCTGCCCGCCAGGGTGTCCGGGCGAGCACACGGCAGCTCAACGCCGTCCTCGGCGCTGGTGGTACACAAGCCCTTCGGTCGCTGGTGACATCCGCGTCGGGGACGCTTGCTCCCGCCTCCTCGGTGTTCGCGGGGCTGCAGGGGAAGCCCACCGACGGAACGCACGACCTCAGCCGGCTGGTCACGGGCTTCGCTGCCGGCTCCCGGGTCATGTCCAGCCAGGACGCGAACCTCGCCGCGACCTTGGAGAACCTGGCGACGATCAGCACCGTGCTCGACCAGCGTCGCGTCGACCTCGCTCGCGCCACGGCGTCGATGCCCGAGACCCTGGGCCAGACGCGCACCATGCTCGGGCGCCTTGACGGCGTTCTGACGTCGTTGGACAACGCGGCTGGTCCGACTCGCCCGACCGTCCAGGCCCTCGGCCGCATGTTGACCGTCACTGACCCGGTCCTGGTCAAGGCGCTCCCGATCGTGCACCAGTTGCGTGGAGTTCTGGCTGACGCGAACCCGGTCGTCTCAGGTCTCGTGCCGATCGCCTCGAACCTCCAGACCTCCATGGCGAATCTCCAGGGACCGGTGCTCTCGCGGATCAACGGCCCGATCATGCATGCGGTCCTCTCACCCTGGAGTGGCACTGGGGTGTATGCCGGCGGCGGAGCGAATCGCCCGCTCTACAAGGAGATCGGCTACATGTTCACCAACCTCGCGTCGGCGAACATGTTCGACGCCAACGGCGCGATGATCAGCTTCCTCCCCGGCGCCGGGCCCGGATCGCTGTCCGGCTTGCCGTTCAGTCTCGAGAAGTTCTTCAGCAAGTACGCCGGGAGTATCCGATGAGTATCTCCGTCGCGAAGTTCTGGGAGCGGGCCAAGAGCGAGCCCGGCCTGGGTCGCAACCTCCTGTGGATCGCCGGTCTCGTCGCCATCGGCGCTGTGTTCGCCGGGTACTTCCTCTCGCACGAGCGGTTCAACCCGCCGTGGGAGAGCAAGTACACCATCTACGCGGACTTCAAGCAGGCGGTGGGCGTCAGCCCGGGCAACGGCCAGGAGGTGCGGCTCGCCGGAGTGGAGGTCGGCGACATCCGTTCGGCCTCACTGGACAACAACGGCACGGCCAAGCTCGAGCTGCGCATCGGTGACCAGTACCACCTGTACGCCAACGCTCGTGCGCTGCTGCGGCCGAAGAGCCCGCTCAACGACATGTACGTCGAGCTCAGCCAGGGGACCCCGTCCGCGGGACCGCTCAAGCCGGGTTCGGTCATTCCGGTCTCGCAGACGGTGTCGCCGGTGGCTGTCGACGAGGTGCTCGCCCACCTCGACGTCAACGCTCAGGCGGCGCTCACCAGCCTGCTCTCGGAGTCGGACGCGGCCTTGGTGAACGCACCCGCTCAACTGCCGGGAGGCCTCAACGCCACCCAGGCGCTGCTCAAGGATCTCAAGCCCGTCATGAGTCAGCTGGCCACGCGTCGCGCGACGCTCTCGAAGCTGGTGAATGCGCTGGCCGACGTCGCCTCGGCGACCGGCGGCAACGACGTCCGCCTGCAGAAGCTCGCCGACTCGCTGACCCAGGCGCTCTCCACGGTCGCCAACCGGAACACGCAGCTCAACAACGCGCTGAGTCAACTGCCCGATCTCTCGGCGAAGCTGCGGTCGGCTTCGGGCAGCGTCGTCGAGTTGGCCGGCCAGCTGGACCCGACCTTGAAGGACCTGCAGAACGCGAGCGGCACTCTGCCCGGCGCCTTCGCTCGTCTGGGTGACTCCATGACTCGCCTCGGTCCTTGGCTCGACCACGCGAAGCCGGTGGTGTCGACGGCGGTGCCCGTGCTGGCGAACCTGAGGCCGTTCATCCCGAGTCTGGCCAGCATCGCCGCCGACCTCCGGCCGTTGAGCCTCGACGCCCAGTCGCTGACCGCGACCGTGGTGCCTCACCTGAACGACCTGGCGGCGTTCGTCTACAACACGAACTCGGTGGCGAGCCTGCACGATCCCAACCGCGGCATCCTGCGAGGGCTCTTCGCCATCTCGCCGCAGTCGCTCGGAACGATTTCGGGAGCTCTCCGATGAAGATCGCCCACGCTGCCGTACCCAAGCTGCGACTCGCCGTGGTCGTAGCGTTCGTGGCGCTGTGCGCCACCATCTTCGGCTTCCTTTGGACCAAGGCCGGCGGCTGGATTCCCGGCATCAGCAGCACCGGCTACCAGGTCAAGATCCCGATGGCGAACGTCGACAACCTCGTCTTCCAGTCCGACGTCACCGTGGCCGGCGTCGACGTGGGCAAGGTTCAGAACATCAGTGTGCAGGGCAACACCGACATGGTCACGCTGTCGCTCGACCCGTCGGTGGCTCCGCTGCACCAGGGCGCCGTCATCACGGTGCGCAACAAGACGCTGGTGGAGGAGACCTACCTCGACGTCAAGGATGGCAAGGGCCCGGCGCTGCCGGACGGAGCGACCTTGCCCCAGGCCGCTGGGCGCCCCGCGGTCAAGCTCAACGACGTCCTGTCCAGCCTGAACCCGACCACGCGCAAGGACCTGTCGAAGCTGATCCAGTCCAGCAGTGCCGGCGTTGCCGGACGCCAGAGCGACGTGAACGCACTGCTGACCGGCCTCGGCGAGGTCGGTGACAGCGCAGGAGCGCTGCATGCGCTGGCGCAACAGTCCGAGCAGCTCAAGTCGCTGGTGAAGGCCTCGACGACCGTGCTCCAGTCACTGGACACCCAACAGGGCCGCATCGTCGGGTTGGTGCGTGACGCGCAGACCATCACGTCGGTCACCAGTCAGCACCAGGGCGACGTCGAGAACCTCATGCGCGTCCTGCCGCCGCTGCTCGACAGCGTCCATGCGGCCGGTGGCAGCCTCCAGCAGCTGGCAAGCCCGCTGGGAGTGGTCGCCTCGAACCTGCGCCAGGCTGCGCCCGACCTCAATGCGGCACTGCTTCAGCTGCCGTCGACCACGCGCGACCTCCGCGGTCTCGTGCCCTCGCTGAACTCGACGCTGACCAAGGCCCCGACCACCCTGCGTCTCCTGACGCCGTTCCAGAACGTCGCATCGCCGTGGATGGGAACGCTGGTGATGAGCATGTCCGAGCTCAACCCGATGCTGGCGTACCTATCGCCCTACGGCCATGACCTGGCGTCGTACTGGTCGAACTTCACGGGGTTCGTCAGCTCCTCGGACGGCAACGGGCCGATCGCGCGAGTGAAGCCGATCTTCAGCTCCAACTCGCTCGACCTGCCGAACAAGCTGTCGACGGTGACCGGCTACAACCCGTATCCGGCGCCGATGACGCAGACCGATCCGAAGAAGTTCACGGGCACGTATCCGCACATCACGAAGGATCCGATTCCACGGTGATGCGATTGCGTACTGCCGGCCGCAGGGGACTCGCCGTAGCCACGATGGCTGCGGCGAGCCTCGCCGTCCTGGCGTTGATCGTCGGCGGCCTGCTTCGCCTCCACGTCGAGACGGGAGTCAAGGAGTTCGTCCCGCGAGGTGACGCCGCGCTCCGTACGACCAACGAGATCGGCAGCGCCTTCGGCGGCGACCCGGTGGTCGTGTTGTTCGAGACGGCCAAGCCGATGACGCTGTTCTCCAAGGACAACCTCCCGAACCTGCTCCACCTCGAGGGGGAGCTCTCGAAGCTTCCTGACATGCAGGTGGTCTACGGCCCCGCAACCGTCCTGAACCAGATCGCCACCCAGGAGCAGCAACTCCTCGCCGAGTTCTCGGGCTACCGCGACGCCCTTCGCGCGCGGGCCGAGCAGCGGGCGAAGGCCCAGGGTCTGCGCGGTGCAGCCATCACCGATGCGCAGAATCGTGCTTCGGCAGCCTTCGACCAGCAGTTCATGGCGCTGCTCCAGCAGGGGATGTCCGCGGGTCTGCCGACGATGTACAACCAGCAGTTCGTCGACCACGTCCTGGTGGCCTCCGATGGCAAGCCGCGGGCTCGCTGGCAGTTCCTGGTCCCGAGGACGACGGCCGTCGCCATCCTCGTGCGTCCGAAGCCCGGCCTGACCCAGACGCACAGCGAGCGGTTGGTGTCGGCGGTCTCGCGCACGGTGGCCAAGGCCAAGCTGCCGGCGTCCAGGACGACCATCTCCGGCGTGCCCACCGTGGTTGCCGGGCTCGGCCATGAGATCCGCAACGAGGCGCTGCTTCTTGCCGGAGCCGCGGGGCTCGCGGTCTCCGCGTGGTTCTTCTTCATGCCCTGGACACGTCGTCGCCACCGGCTGCTGCCGGTCCTCGCCACAGGGTGCGGCACGGCGGTCACGCTCGCCCTCGCGGGCTGGACGGGTCGCCCGCTCGCCCTGACCGCGGTCGCCTTCCTGCCGGTCCTTCTCGGTATCGGCTCGGACTTCACCGCCTACCTGCACAAGGCCGTTCCGCGTCGCATCGTGGTGGCATCAGCGGCGGCGTCGGTGGCCGGGTTCGGCTCACTGGCGCTGACGCGCATTCCGGCAGTGGCCGATCTGGGGGTCAGCCTCGCCGTCGGACTGGTCATCAGCGTGCTGGTGTCGCTGGCTCTCGTCACGCGATTCCCCCAGGCGCCGGAGATGTCGCCACGCGAGCGCCCGGCTCGCCGCCTGTCGACGATGCGGGGAGTCGCTGCGGCCGCCGTCGTCGTCGCCATCGGCGGCTGGATCGCGTCGCCCCATCTGTCGATGCAGGCCGACTTCAAGTCGCTCGCGTCGGGGCTCAGCGCGTATTCAGATGCTCAGCACGTGGCGGACGTCCTGGGCGCTGATGGAGAGGTGACCGTGCAGGTTCGCGGACGCAACGTCCTCACGCCGGAGGTCCTCGACTGGATGGACGGTGTCCGCGGATCGCTGGCCGGCGTCGGTGGCCTGCGTCCCGTTCTCTCCGCCCCGGAGATGCTCGGGTTCCTCGGCACGGCGCCTACGGCCGAGCAGATCACTAGCGCCATGCGTCTCCTCCCGGCCTACATCACCAAGGCGGCCGTGAGCCCTGATCACACCGATGCCCTCCTGATCTATGGGGTGCGACTGGAGAGTGCGGATCGCCTCGCGAACCTCCAGACACGCATCCAGGCGGCGATCAAGAATCCCCCGGCTGGAGTGACCGCATCGGTCGGAGGTCTGCCGATGGTGGCAGTGTCGGCACGGTCCGCGTTCGCTGATCGCACGTGGCTGACGGCAGGCATCGGCATCATCGCCGCGGCCGCCGCGGCTGGGCTGATCCTGCGGCGGCGGGTCGCGCTGCTCGCCGCGCTGAGCGCAGCGATCGCCTATGGCGTAGCCGGAGCAGCAGCGTTCGTGCTGGGTATCCCGTTGACGCCGCTCACCGCCGGCCTGGGCTCGCTGACCGCGGCGGTCGCCTGCGAGTTCACGATCGTTCTCGCTTACGCGAGAGAGCACGGTCGCTCGAGCGTGTCCCGCGCGGTCTCGCTGGCGGCGGCCGCCTCGGCGACCGGCTATGCCGTCCTGTTGCTGTCGAACCTCGGTCCCGTCCGAGGGTTCGGTGCCCTCCTGGCGGCGACCGTCCTGGTGTCGCTCGCGGCCTCCCGGATCGTGGTGGCCGCGTTCGTCGAGGCGCCGGCACCGATGTCACCTAAACCTGCACCATCGCCATCCCCCGAACTCGTGGAGGTCCCAGCGTGAGAGTCAAGATCGTGGCGGGCGTCGTCCTGGCGGCCGTGGTGGCGTTGGTCGTCGTCCTGCTGCACCCCTGGCGCGACGATTCGGCGCTGCCGGCCGATGCGGCCTTCCGGATCGGCGACCGGGTCGTGACGGTTGCGCAGCTGAACGCGCGCGACAAGGCTCTGACCGCGCTCTACGGCGTGGAGAAGCCCGCCAAGGGCACGGCCCTCGACACCTTCAACCGTCAGGCCGCCAAGTCCATGGCGATGAACATCGTGCTGGACAACGCGATCGCCGAACACCACATCAAGGTGAGCGACGCCGAGGTCCAGCAAGCCCAGAAGGCGCTCATCGCGGCCGAGTTCAACGGCAGCCAGACGACCTTCGCCCAGAACCTGTCGCAGGCCGGCGTCACTGAGGCGACGGTGCTGGCGGAGATCCGCCGCCAGCTGGCTCTGCGGGTGTTGCTCACGCAGATCGCGGGCAAGGTGACCGCGACCGATGCCGAGGCCGCGGCGGCTTTCCCGGCGAACAAGGCGAACCTCGGAACGCCGGAGAAGCGGGTGGTCTACAACATCGTCGTCGCGGATCGGGCGGCAGCCGATCAGGTGCGCAAGGCACTGGAGGGCGGCGCATCGGTGACGGCGGTGGCGAAGCAGGTCAGCATCGACGGCGCGACGCGTGAGCAGGGCGGCCTTCTCGGCACCGTCACCCAGGCGCAACTTCTGGCCGGCGTGGGTGCGGCGGCGTTCTCAGTGAAGGCAGGCGGCGTCTACGGGCCGGTGCAGGGTTCGCAGGGCTGGAACGTCGGAGCGGTCACCAAGGTGATTCCCGGCGTGCCTCCGACGCTCGCGGCGGCACTTCCCGCCTTGCGCACGATCGTGATCGACCAGAAGAAGGAGGCTGCCTGGACGCGCTGGCTCACCGCGCAGCTACGTGCGGCCAAGGTCGACTACGCGGCGTCCTACCTGCCGAAGGATCCCTACAAGGTCGCCGCCTGGAACGCGACGCCCACGACCTCGGCGAACGGATCGTGATGCACACTCTCGATGTTTTGACGTGCTTCTTCTTCGCGTGCGCCCTGATCCCGCTCGGTCTGTGGGGATGGCAGGCGGCCGATGAGCTCGTGAGCGCGGCTCTTCCGAGCGAGGAGAGGGAGCACCGCATCAGCGTGCTGAAGCGCGGCGCCATCGCGTGCGAGGTGGTCGCGGCACTCCTGCTCGCCGCGGCCTTCGTGCTGATCGCCTCGAACTGATCCAGCGTGGTCAGGAGGCGCGCAACGCGGGCTTCAGGATCTTGCCGGAGGCGTTCTTAGGCAGCGTGGTCAGCACGTTGATCTCGCGCGGCACCTTGAACTTGGCCAGTCGCTCGAGGCAGAACTCACGCAGCGCGTCGACCTCGAGTGCGCGCCCGGGTCGCGGCACCACGTAGGCCACTGGCACCTCGCCGTAGAGGTCGTCGGGACGTCCGATCACGCAGGCCTCGAGCACGTCGTCGTGAGCGTGGAGGACGTCCTCGAGCTCCTTGGGATAGATGTGCTCACCACCCCGGATGATCAGATCTTTGATGCGATCGACCAGAACGAGGAATCCGTCCTCGTCGAGGTAGCCGAGGTCGCCGGTGTGGAGCCATCCGTCGCGCAACACCTTGGCGGTCTCCTCGGGACGTCCTAGGTAGCCGCGCATCACATTGGGGCCGTAGACGACCACCTCGCCCACCGTCCCATCGGGCAGCGGGTCGCCGAACGGATTCACGATGGAGATCGTCTGACCGGGCAGTGGAGGTCCGACGGTGCCAGGCTTGCGACTCCGGATCGGGTTCACCGTGACGGCCACGGTGGTCTCGGCGAGGCCGTAGCCCTCCACGACCTGCAGTCCGAACCGTTCTTCGAAGCTGTGCAGGAGATCGGGTGCCATCGGGGCGGCGCCGCAGATGGCGAGCCGGATCGACGACGTGTCCACCTGTCGCTCGGTGTTCGCCTCGAGCAGCGCGTACATGGTCGGCACCGCGGAGAAGTAGGTCGGCCAGTAGTCCGCGACCGCATCCCAGAAGGTGGCCGGATCGAAGCGCGGCTGAACGTAGACCGACCCACCCGCCGCCAGGGCCGCGAGGGTGCTGATCAGCAGGCCGTTGACGTGGAAC
Source organism: Marmoricola sp. (assembly GCA_051961575.1). Lineage (GTDB taxonomy): Bacteria > Actinomycetota > Actinomycetes > Propionibacteriales > Nocardioidaceae > Marmoricola. The sequence continues at coordinate 10,403 of JBQCDC010000126.1, read as the reverse complement.
AGCGGCATGACGCACAGGCTTCGGTCGGCGGCGGAGAGCTCGCAGTGCGCGACGATCGCGCTCACCATCGCCTCGATGTTGGCGTGGTCGAGCACGCAGCCCTTGGGGCGACCGGTCGTGCCCGAGGTGTAGATGATCAGGGCGTGGTCGTCGAGTTGGGTGAGCGGGCGGAGATCTGACGCGGCCGCCGGTGCCCGCAGGATGTCCTCCACGTCGATGAAGGCGATGCCGTGGAGGGCCGCGAGTGCCGCGCCCCGCTCATCTCCGACGATGACGGCGGTGTCCGAGTCGCGGAGCTGGTGGCCGATCTCGTCGTCGGTCTGCGTGGGGTTGACCGGGGTGATCGCCGCGCCGCGATGCCATGCGGCGAACATCGTCACCACGACCTCGAGGCGATTGGGGAGGAGCACGGCCACGACATCGCCCGAGCTCACCCGGAGGTCGGCCAGGCGAGCCGCGAGGGCGTCCACACAGCCAGCGAAGGCGGCGTTGTCGAGGCGCGCACCAGGGGCCAGCAGGCACTCGGCCGTGCTGGCCTGACGGGCCCGAGACGCAGGTAGCGCCACCAGACGCGGGACGGATTCAAGGGGCTCCACGATGGAAAACTAGGGAGGTTGCACGAGGCGGTCATCGGTCGTCACGCACAAAGACGGGCCCACATTTCGGCGTCTGCGGACGATGGTCCGGGGATCCGATTTCGGGTGATTCCGATTACATTGCGCACTGTGAGTCCCGTCGCAGCCGTCGATCCCGCCAGTGCACGGACCCTGGTCGCCGCCGTCGGGGCGAGCCTCGCGGACCGCTTGGCGGGGGTCACGGTGCCGATGCAGGAACTGCTGCTGAACCGGGTCGAGGAGTTCAACGGCGACCCGGCCCTGGTTGACCTGCTGCTGGCGAGCATCGAGGGCAACGTCGTCACGATCCTGCGATCGCTGCAGCACGACATCAATCCGGACCACATCGACCCGCCGGCGGCCGCGATGGAGTACGCGCGGCGGCTGGCTCAGCGCGGCGTGCCCGTCAGCGCCCTGGTCCGTGGCTATCGCCTGGGTCAGCAGTTCCTCATGAGTGAGGCCTACGCCGAGTGCGCTGCCATGGCCCCCTCGAACGACACCTGCGCTGCCGCCTACGACGAGATCGTCCAACGCTGCTTCGACTACATCGACTGGATGTCGCAGCAGGTCGAGGTGGCCTACGAGGACGAGCGCGAGGCGTGGCTGGCCAACCAGAGCAACGCGCGGGCGGCGAAGGTACGCCAGATCCTCGAAGGCGCTGACGTTGACGCGATCGAGGCCGAGCGCGTGCTGGGCTACCGCGCGCGGGGCAGGCACGTCGCCGTCGTCGCATGGATGTACGAGTCGGGTGTCCAGCACGATCAGCTGACCCGCTCGACGCGTGCGATCCGCGACTTCGCCAAGGTGATCGGAGCGGGGACCCCCCTCGTGATCGGCCAGGACAGTGCCACCGCGTGGGCGTGGCTACCGGTGCGCGCGGACTGGGAGTTCGACCCGGCCTGGACCGAGTGGCGCTGGGACCAGGCGCCCGCACCGGTGCTGGCCGTCGGCGACGTCCACAGCGGCCTCGCGGGCTTCCGCCGTAGTCATGAGGAGGCGCTGCGAGTTCGGCGCGTCGTCTCCGTGGGCGGCGTTCCCGATCGTGGTGTGGTCTTCCACGAGGAGCCCGGGCTCGCGCCGACCGCTCTGATGTGCACAGACCTCGACGCGACCCGGGAGTGGGTGTGCGGCGTGCTGGGCGACCTGGCCCTCGACACCGAGGGTGCTGAGCGCCACCGCAGCACCCTGCTGACCTTCTTGCGCCACGACATGAGCTACACCGCGACCGCTGAGGCGATGGTCATGCACAAGAACTCGATCAAGTACCGAGTGACCGCCGCCGAGGGAATGCTCGCCAAACCGCTGGCGGAGAGTCGCTTCGACGTCCACGTGGCGTTGGGTGTGTGCCGCTGGCTGGGCCGCGGCGCCCTGCTGTGACGGCGAGAGCCGAGACCGTCAGGCCGCGGCGACTTTGCCGGTGACGAGGAGCGGGAAGACCTCGGCCACCTCCTCGACCAGCGCATCGAGCGCGCTGGGTTCGTCGCAGACATAGCCGAGAAGGGCGCGCTGGAAGATCCCGTCGAGAGCGCCGTAGGCCGCCTGCGACCGCGCGACTGGAAGGACGCCAGCCAGAGCGGCGTACTTCTCGACCACGCGCCAGATCATGTCCTCGAGGGTCTTGTCGATCTGCAGGACCGCGGTGCGCAGGCTCGGCTCGAACATGCTCTGGGCGCGCAGGTCGTACCAGAGGCGGTGCATCGGAGCCTCGTCGATGATCGTCTCGCGCAGCTTGGCGGTGAAGGCCTCGATGAGGCCCGCCGGGGTGGTGGCTTGGGCGACCACGCCGTCGTAGCGCGTCACGCAGGACGCCTTGTACTGCTGGACGCAGTAGATGATCAGCTCGTGCTTGTCGGCGAAGTAGTAGTGGACGACCCCGTGAGTGAAGTCGGAGTTGTTCGCGATCTCGCGCAGCGACGCCCGTGCGTAGCCCAGTTCGCCCAGCGTCTGGAGCGCTGAGTCAGCCAACGCGCGGCGTCGAGCATCGTGCTTGTCGACCGGATTGGCGCGCCGACGCGACGGCTCTTTGGTGACCGTGGTGTGTTCGCCCTGCACGCGCAGGAGTCTAACCGAACACGCTGACCAAGTGACAAAAAATCGTCGGACATTTGTCAAGCAATTCCTTGACGACTGGTCAGAGAAACTGCCAGTGTGACTCGCATCACCCCACTCGGCATCACCTCTTGTTGAAGGAGCAGACATGGCAAACATCGACCTCTCCGGGCGCGTGGCCCTGGTCACCGGCGGAGCGCAGGGCCTCGGGGAAGGCATGGCCCACACCTTCGCTGCGGCGGGGGCGAAGGTCGTCATCGCCGACATCGAGGACTCCCTCGGCGCGAAGGTCGCCGAGATCGTCAATGGCCACTTCGTGCACCTGGACGTCACCGACGACTCCTCGTGGGAGGCCGCCATCGCCAACGCGGTCGACACCACGGGTGGCCTGGACATCGTCGTGAACAACGCCGGCATCGAGATCGGCAACCTGCTGGTCGACCTCGATCCGAAGAGCGCACGTACCCAGCTCGAGGTCAACATCCTGGGCACCGCCCTCGGCCTCAAGCACGCCTTCCGGGCGATGCGTCCCGGCGGCGTCGCAGGTCATGGCGGCTCGGTCATCAACATCGCTTCGGTAGCGGCGACGATCGCCTTCCCGTCGATCGCGATCTACTCGGCCACCAAGTCCGCGGTGGACCGGCTCACGCGGGTCGCGGCCATGGAGAGCGGCAAGCTCGGCTACGGCGTGCGGGTCAATTGCGTCTACCCGGGCCTCGTCCCGAACGCGATGGGTGCTCGCCTGGCCGACGAGGTCGCGCGGTTCGGCCTGTTCGAGTCGCCGGAGGCGGCGGTGGGCGCCGTCGTCGAGCTGACCCCGTCGGGTCGCCTGGCCAGCACCGAGGACATCGCGAACGCCGTGCTCTTCCTCGCCTCGGACAACGCTGCCTTCGTGAACGGTGTCGGCCTTCCGGTCGACGGCGGCATGGGCATGTGACTCACCACCTTCCAACGTCGATAGGAGAACCAAACCCATGAGCACCAAGCCCGTCATCGTCTACGGCGCCTCCGGCTACACCGGTCGCCTCGTCTGTGAGTACCTCCGCGAGTACGGCATCCCGTTCCTGGCCGCCGGTCGCGACGGCGCCAAGATCAAGGCCTCGATGGAATCCAACGTGCCCGGCATCGAGACCGCGGACTACGAGATCTCCGAGGTCACGCACGACGTCGAGTCATTGACCGAGTTGTTCCGTGGCGCGTCGGTCGTCTGCAACACCGTCGGCCCGTTCAGCAAGCACGGTCACGAGGTCGTGCAGGCCGCGCTGGCCGCCGGGGTGCACTACCTCGACACCACGGGCGAGCAGGACTGGCTGATCACCTGCGACACGAAGTACGGCGCCGACTTCGCCAAGGCCGGCCTGCTCCTGTCGCCGGGCATCGCGCAGATGTACACGACCGGTGAGATCGCCGCCGAGCTCTGCTTGGAGCACCCGGGTCTGGACACCCTGGACATCGCGGTGTTCTGGGGCGGCTCCCCGACGATCGCCTCCACCCGCACGATCCTGGTCAATGCCGCGACGTCGGCCGCGCACTTCCTGGAGCAGAACCAGTACGTCCCGTTCGATCCGGCCCAGGGCCTGGTCCCGCTGGTGGTCCCCGGTCAGCACGAGCTCGCGCTGTCGTTGCCGTGGGGCGGCACCTCGCATCCGGTTTGGTACAAGAACGACCCGCGCGTGGCGAACTGCAAGGCGCAGGGCGGTGTCTTCAACGCCGCTCTCATGAACGGTGTGCCACAGATCGTGGCGGCCGCTCTCGAGGCGACCAAGGACATGAGCGAGGCCGACCGCGACCAGGCCCTGAACGCCACCGCGGCGCAGGTCATGAACGAGATGCCGCCTCGCGAGAACCCGCGCCTGAACAAGTCGCTGGACTCGGTGCACGCCTCGGGACCGCTCGGTCGCGCGCACTGCGTCATCCACGGAAACTCGAACTACAAGCAGACCGGCCTGTTGCAGGCGTATGCGGCGATGTCCCTGCTGCAGCAGGCGCCGAAGCGCGTCGGCTTCGCCTCGGGGTGCAAGGCGTTCGGGCATCGCGAGCTCCTGGGGCAGCTGCGGGCCTTCGGTCTGGTGGCCGAGCCGGTGACCACCTACCAGAGCAGCTGACCTTTGGTTCGGCGCCACAAACGTGGCGCCGAACTTAGGCTCTCAGTGGTCTGGGTCACAACAGCGGGAATTCCTAGCGTTGCCGTCAAGCGGTAGATCGTAGAAAGGACAACCCCGCATGGGCTTCAAGACAGGCAACTTCCCCCCAGTAGACCTGGAGACCTTCCTCGACCGACCGCTGCAGGAGCGGGTCAAAGCACTCGCGCTGCACTGGGTCGAGTACGGCTTCGGCTCACCGAAGATGATCCCGATGATCTACATCGTGAAGGTCGCGGTTCTGTACGTCACGGTCGGCCTGTGGATCGCCACGGCGACCTCCAACCTGCCGGCCTTCTGGCACGTAGACGCCTGGTGGAACCAGCCGATCGTCTACCAGAAGATGGTCATCTGGACCATGTTCCTCGAGGCGTTCGGCCTCGCCGGGTCCTGGGGACCGATCGCAGGCAAGTTCAAGCCGATGATGGGTCACGCGCTGTTCTGGTTGCGTCCGGGCACGTTGCGCCAGCCACCCTGGCCCGAGAAGGTCCCGGGTACCGCGGGTGGCGAGCGCTCGATCTTCGACGTCGCCATCTACGCCGGCCTCCTCGGCACCCTGCTCTGGGCGATGTTCGCCAAAGGTGTGCACATCGGGGGTCTCGACACGGTCCTGCCCCACAACGCCAGTGGTCTGGTCCGGCCGTCGTTGCTCGTGGCGCCACTGGTGCTTCTGGTGCTCTGCGGGCTGCGCGACAAGACCATCTTCATCGCGGCGCGATCAGAGCAGCACGCGCCCGCGCTCATCATGTTCTACCTCGCCGGCCACCTCGGTCAGAACGGCTTCGTGGACATGATCGTGATGCTCAAGATCCTGGTGGCGAGCGTGTGGATCGGGGCCGGCATCTCGAAGCTAGGCGTGCACTTCTCGAACGTCGTCCCGCCGATGGTCTCCAACGGTCCGCTGATCCCGGGCAAGGCGCTGCGACGGGCGCACTACAAGAACTTCCCCGAGGACATCCGGCCCTCCGGCCTCGGCCACTTCATGGCCCACGTCGGTGGCACGACGCTGGAGATCTGCGTCCCGCTCGTTCTGCTCTTCAACCACAACCACACGATCGCGATCCTCGGTGCATGTGCGCTGATCGCGCTGCACGCCTTCATCATCTCGTTGTTCCCGCTGGCCGTTCCGCTGGAGTGGAACGTGCTGTTCGGCTATGCGCCGGTCATCCTCTTCCTCGGGTTCCCGAACGGTGACGGCTACGGGCTCGGCGACATCAGCTCCCCGGGTCTGCTGATCGCCACTATCGTGTGCGTCACGTTCTTCCCGATCCTGGGGAACCTGCGCCCGGATCTGATCGCCTTCACGCCCTCGATGCGTCAGTACGCGGGCAACTGGGCTTCGGCACTGTGGGCCTTCCAGCCGGGCTGCGAGGACAAGCTCAACAAGCTCACTCGGCCGACCACCAACCAGGTGCAGCAGCTCGAGGCGATGGGGTACGAGCCGGTGGTCGCGGAGATCACCATGCAACAGACCGTCGGATGGCGGTCGATGCACTCCCAGGGCCGCGGCCTGCTCTCGCTGATCCTCACGCACGTGCCCGACGTCGACAAGGCGACGGTGCGCGAGGCGGAGTTCGCCTGCAACTCCGTGCTGGGCTTCAACTTCGGTGACGGTCACCTGCACAACTGGCGGCTGATCGAGGCGATCCAGAAGCGCTGCAACTTCGCGCCCGGCGAGTTCATCGTGGCGTGGGTGGAGTCGCAGCCCATCCACAAGAAGACCCAGGAGTGGATGGTCATCGACGCCGCGGTGGGCATCATCGAGCGCGGGACGTGGGACGTTCGCGACTGCGTCAAGGAGCAACCGTGGCTGCCGAACGGCCCGATTCCGCTCAACGTGACCTGGACGCATCCGGACCGTGCCCGGGCCGTGCAGGCGGTTTCGTGACCACAGCCATCGTCGTCGGCAGCGGGCCCACCGGGCTCGCTGCCGCGGTGACGCTCGCAGCCGCCGGGGTGGAGGTGACCGTCTACGAGGCGTCCTCGACGCCGGGCGGCGGTGCCCGTTCCGTGGAGGCGACCGTTGAGGGACTGGTGCACGACGAGTGCTCGGGATTCCACCCGTTCGCCGTCGACTCCGCCTTCTCCCGTGAGGCAGGTCTGGCTCCCTATGGACTCGAATGGGCCTGGGCGCCGATCGAGTTCGCCCATCCGCTGGAGGGCGGCGCCGGCGCTTCGGTCGTGCGGTCGGTCTCCGCGACCGCGGCTTCGCTCGGCAACGACCGAGTCGCCTACAAGCGCCTCATCGCGCCGATCGTGGATCAGTTCGGCGACATCTCCACCGAGTTCCTCCAGCCGATCGGGCACCTGCCGCGGCATCCGTGGGCGTTGGGGAAGCTGGGCCTGCGCGCGCTCCCGCCGGCGTCGGTGCTTGCGCGCACCCTGCGGACCGAGGAGGGCAGGGGTCTCTGGGCCGGCGCGGCTGCGCATGCGTTCGGCTCGTTCCGTGCGCCGCTGTCCTCGGCGATCGGTGTCGCGCTGACTGCGGCTGCCCATGCACGGGGGTGGCCGGTGGCCGTCGGCGGCACGGGCGCGATCACCTCGGCGCTGGTCTCCCGGCTCGAGGACCTGGGAGGGAAGGTCCTGACCGACGTGCCCGTCTACGACATCCGCGACCTCGGGGCTGCGGACGTCGTCATGCTCGACACCAGCCCGAGCGGAGCCGTGGCCGCGGCCCGCCACGTGCTACCGAAGAGAACGATCGATGCCTACGAGCGCTTCCGTCACGGACCGGCCGCGTTCCAGCTGGCTCTGGCGGTCGACGGCGGAATCCCGTGGGCGTATGCGAAGGCGCGCCAGGCGGGCACCGTGCACGTCGGCGGCACCTTCGCCCAGATCGCGGCGGCCGAGGAGGACGTCGTGCGCGGCCGGATGCCCGAGCAGCCCTTCGTGCTCGTCGGGCAGCAGGCCGTCGCCGATCCCTCGCGTGCCAGGGGTTCGGTGGTCCCGATCGACTGCTATGCGCACGTTCCGGCGGGCTACACCGGAGACGCGACCGAGCAGATCCTGAGCCAGATCGAGAGATTCGCGCCCGGCTTCCGGGATCGGGTGCTGGCCATCACGGCCCGCCCGACCTTCGCCATCGCGAGCGAGAACCGCAACTTCGTCGGCGGCGACATCGTCACCGGAGCGAAGTCGCCTCGACAGGTGTTGTTCGGCCCGCGCTTGGCGCTCAACCCGTATGCCACCGGGGCTCCGGGTGTCTATCTGTGTTCCGCCGCCGTGCCGCCGGGCCCGGGAGCGCACGGCCTCTGTGGCCATCTGGCTGCCAAGTCCGCGCTCAAACGTCTGAGATGAAAGAGAGAGGAAGTCCCATGGTCGCCGAAGGTGAGCTGCTCTGGACGCCCAGTGAGGAACTGTCCGGATCGTCCAACGTCACCGCGTTCATGACGTGGCTGGCCGCGACCGGTCGAGGGACCTTCGAGGACTACGACGCGCTGTGGCGCTGGTCGACCAGTGACGTCGAGGGCTTCTGGGAGGCGATCTGGGAGTTCTTCGAGGTCGAGTCCTCGACTCCGTACAAGCAGGTCGTCGACCAGCTCGCGATGCCGGGGTCGCGCTGGTTCGAAGGTTCGCAGGTCAACTACGCCGAGCATCTGCTTCGTCGGGAGCGGATCGCGCCCGACGAGGTCGCCGTGCACCACTCGTCCGAGCTGCGCCCGATGGCGACGATGACCTGGCGCGAGCTCGCAGGCCAGGTGCGCATCGTGGCTACGAAGTTGCGCGAGCTGGGGGTCAAGCCCGGCGATCGTGTCGTCGCCTATACGCCCACCGTTCCCGAGACCCTCATCGCCATGGCGGCGACCATGGCGATCGGCGCCGTCTGGTCATCCGCAGCCCCCGAGTTCGGCGTCAAGACCGTGACCGACCGCTTCGGGCAGATCGAGCCCACGGTGCTCTTCGCGGCAGACGGGTACCGATTCGCGGGCAAGGACTTCACGCGCGAGCAGCAGGTCCGTGAGCTCGCCGCGGCGCTACCCACGCTCCGCCACGTCGTCTGGCTGTCCTATCTCGACGAGGCCAGCACCTGTCCTGCGGACCTTCCCGGGGCGATGACCTGGGTCGACCTGGTCTCTGGCCCCGAGGTGGATCCGGCCGACTTCCACTACGAGCGGGTCGGCTTCGACCACCCGATGTGGGTCCTCTTCTCCTCGGGAACCACCGGCCTGCCCAAGGCGATCGTGCACGGCCATGTCGGCGTCCTGGTCGAGCATCTGAAGGTGCTGTCGTTCCACCTGAACCTGCGTCCGGGCTCGACGATGTTCTTCTACACGACGACCGGCTGGATGATGTTCAACCTGCTCAGTGCCGCGCTGCTGACCGGGTCCGCGATCGTCCTCTACGACGGCAACCCGGCTCACCCCAAGCCCGACCAGCTCTTCGAGATCGCCGCGGAGACCGGCACCACGTCCTTCGGAGCCAGCCCGACCTTCGTTCAGCTACTGCAGAACGCGGGCCTGCGTCCGGGAGAGGCGCACGACCTCTCGCGGTTGGAGGGAATGATGGTCGCGGGGGCTCCGGCGACACCGGAGACGTTCAGCTGGTGCTACGAGAACGTGCGTCGCGACCTGTGGGTCAGCTCCCAGTCGGGCGGCACCGAGATCTGCAGCGGATTCGTCGCCGCTTCGCCGACACTGCCGGTGTACGCAGGGGAGATCCAGACCCGCGCTCTCGGGATGGACGTGCACTCATGGAGTGACGCCGGCGCCGAGGTCGTCGGGGAGGTCGGCGAGCTCGTGGTCACCAAACCGTTCCCCTCGATGCCGTTGTACTTCTGGGGCGACGATGACGGCAGCCGGTACCACGAGGCGTACTTCGACGTGTTCCCCGGCGTCTGGCGACACGGCGACTTCCTCAAGGTCAACGAGCGTGGCGGCTGCTACATCTACGGGCGTTCCGATTCGACCCTCAACCGCTTCGGCGTGCGCATCGGCACCGCCGAGGTGTATCGCACGGTGGAGCAGGTCCCCGGCGTCAAGGACAGCCTCATCGTGTGCCTGGAGCTGCCGGGCGGAAACTTCTTCATGCCGCTCTTCGTCAGCCTCGAGGACGGGACGGAGTTGAATCCGGAGCTCGTCAAGGAGATCGCGGATCGCTTGCGGCGGGAGCGCAGTCCCCGCCACGTCCCCGACACCGTCTACGCGGTTCCGGCCGTCCCGTACACGCTGACCGGCAAGAAGATGGAGATCCCGGTCCGCAAGGTCCTGCTCGGGCTGCCGCTGGAGAAGGCCGCCAGCCGTGACGCGATGGCGAATCCGGACTCGCTCGACTGGTTCATCGACTTCGCCGCGACGAGCACGGATTACGAGCGTCCCCACTGAGGGTGGCGCGAGGCACACCTCGGCAGTTACTCGGTTCCAACCGCCTCGTGATTTGATCTGGTGCGATACGCCGCGTCACATCACCAGAAGAATGAGTTGAGCATGTCGAGCTACGAAGAGACCTTGGCTGACTGGAACGAACGTTTGGAGCTGGCCGAGGCTTCGATCCCGCTGATCGGTCGCCTCTACCGCGACAAGGCCGTGACCGTCGTCCTGCACAGCCGCTCGCTGGTGAACAAGGACGCGATCAGCATCATCAAGACCCACCGCTTCGCCCG
>JBQCDC010000125.1:0-12136 GCA_051961575.1 Marmoricola sp. | reverse complement strand
AACAACGATGGTCGGATGGGTCTCCTCGCAGCGCTTTTGAGCGCGGCCAGCCTCGTACTGGGCACCGCAACCGCTTCACCACCACCCGCGCCCTCCGTCGCGCCGTCGCCAGCGGCACTTCGAGGCGTGTGGCCGGTTCAGCCGCCCACCGTCGTGCGAGGTTTCGAGCCGCCAGTCGAAGCGTGGACCGCGGGCCACCGAGGCGCTGATCTCGCCAGCACGATCGGCTCGCCCGTGGTGGCCAGTCTCGGGGGGACGGTCACGTTCGCGGGCGTGGTGGCTGGACGCGGAGTGGTGGTGATCAGCCACGGCGACACGCGCACGACCTACGAGCCGGTCATCGCCGACGTGAAGGGGGGCGACGAGGTGCAGGCCGGAGACCGCATCGGGACTCTCGACGTCGCGCAGAGCCATTGCTTCCCCGTGGCGTGCCTGCACTGGGGCTGGCTGCGGGGTACGGAGTACCTCGACCCTCTGCAACTGGTCGCGACCAGGGCTCACATTCGGCTCCTCCCCCTCACGCCCGAGGGTGAGCCTGGCGATAGGCCTTCTTGATCCGATCGGTGGAGACATGGGTGTAGATCTGCGTCGTGGCCAGTGACGCGTGGCCCAGCAGCTCCTGCACGGCTCGGAGGTCGGCGCCGCCCTCGAGCAGATGGGTGGCGGCGGTGTGACGCAGCCCGTGCGGCCCGATCCGGCGACCCGACTCCTCGTCGCCGAAGACCTTGTAGACCAGAGCACGGACCACCCGCGGGTCGATGCGTCGACCTCGCGCACCCAGGAACAGAGCGGGGCCCGACTGGGCGGTCGCCCAGGTCCCCCGTACCGCGAGCCAGTCATCAACGGCCTCCGCCGCCGGGACGCCGTAGGGAACCGTCCGTTCCTTGCGGCCCTTGCCGAGAACGCGGATCACGCGGCGCTGTCGGTCGACATCGTCGATGTCCAGTCCGCAGAGCTCGCTGACCCGGATTCCGGTCGCGTAGAGCATCTCGATCAGAGCGCGGTCACGCCGGGCACAGGGATCCTGCGCGCCGGGCTCGAGCGCCGCGTCGACCAGGTGCGACAGTCCGGCGTCCAGAGCTGTGTTGTCCAAGGTGTCGGGGAGGACGCGATGTGCCTTGGGGCTCGCCAGGCTCGCTCCGGCATCGACCGAGGTGCGCCCAGTCCGAGCAGCCCAGGCTGTGAAGACCCGGACCGCCGTGGCACGACGAGCAAGAGTCGTGCGCGCCTTGCCGAGCGTCTGCTCCCGTGCGAGCCAACTGCGCAGGGTGCGCAGGTCGATCTCACCCGTCGAGGTCCGGCCCAGCGCAGCCGCATGCGCGAGCACGCCGTGAACATCGCCGATGTACGCGCGGATCGTGTGCTCGCTCAGGTTCCGCTCGAGGCGAAGGTAGTTCTCGAACGCGCCGAGATCAGCCGCCATCGACTCCGGCAGTGCCTCGACCTCCATTGTTCGAGCGTAACGACGCCAGCGGGAATCCAAGCCCGGACACGGCCTCCACGACATCGGCTGAACGCGTGACCAGTTGGGCGCCCCGGCTTCTGATCAGTTCATGCACGCCCGCCGAGGTGGCACTGGTGACCGGCCCGGGAACACCCATCACGGTGCGTCCCAGATGACTGGCCCAGGTTGCGGTGTTCAGCGCGCCACTGCGACGGGCAGCCTCGACCACGACCGTGCCGGCGGCCAGCGCGGCAATGATTCGATTGCGGGCGAGGAAGCGGATCTTGAGCGGGTCCCCTCCGAGCGGCGCCTCGGAGACGACGACCGAGGTGCGAGCGATGTGCTCGATGAGATCGTGGCTGGCCTTGGGATAGGTCCGGTCGACGCCACAGGCAAGCACGGCGATGGTCCGGCCGCGCACGAGAGCTCCACGATGCGCCGCCTGGTCGATACCGAAGGCGCCTCCCGAGATGACCGCGTGGCCTGCCTCGGCGCAGCCAGCAGCGAGGTCGCCCGCCACGCGCGCCCCGTAGGTCGTAGCCGAACGGGACCCGACGATGGCAACGGCGCCCTCGCAGATCTCTCGCAGATGACCCGGCCCCCGCAGCCAGAGCCCGATAGGTGGTCCGGCGCGCTCGTGCAGCGCCGGCACCAGCTCCAGCTCGTCCAGCGACGTCGGCCATTCGTCGTCACCCGGGATCACGAATCGGATTCCGGCGCGCGCGGCCAGGCGCAAGGTGCTGGCCGGGTCGATCGCGCTGATGCGCTGGGCCAGGACGTCCTCGTCGCCGGTCGCAGTCGACAGCTCGGAGACCAGCCCGACCGCTCCCATCTCCGAGAACAGGTGCGCAAGGCGCGCATGGCCCGGCTCGCCGGCCATGTTCAGCAACACCCTGGCCTCGCGCTCACTTCGGGGAGTGGTCACGCGATGCCTCGCATCGTCACCGTACGGAGTTCCAGGGGTTCGCCCGAACGCAGGCGAAGGGCCACCTCGAGGTCAGCGACGGTCGGTTGATCCCGCCCGGCAAGATCCGCGACGGTCCACGAGAGTCGATGGACGCGCACGCCTCCGCGTTGGGTCAGCGACCCTGCCAGGATCTCGGATTGCAAGCGCGCGGTCGCGTCCGCCTGCAACGGCCATCGCTCCTTGATCACGGGCCCGGGCACGTGTGCATTGAGCCGCCAGGCGTCGGCCCGGTACCGGCGGTGTTGGCGGATGCGCGCGTCCCGAACCCGATCCGCCATCGCCGCTGAGCTCTCGGGTACTCCGAAGGTCGGCGCGTACTCGTGCGGGCGGAGGGGCTCGACGTGCCGCGTGATGTCGATGCGATCAAGCACCGGACCGCGCAGCTTGCGGCGGTACTCGCGTCGGCGCACCTCGGAGCATTCACAACGATGGTCCGGTTTGGTCGCGCTGAATTCCCCGCAGGGGCAGGGGTTGCAGGCCAGCACGACGATCGAGCGTGCCGGAAAGACCGCGTCCTCCTCGCCTCGTGACAACCTGATGAGTCCGCTCTCGAGAGGCTCGCGCAGGGCATCGATCACGTCGGCGGGAAACAGTGGGAATTCGTCCAAGAAGAGCACGCCCAGGTGCGACTTGCTGATCTCACCGGGCCGAACCCGACCGGTCCCGCCGCCGAGCACGGCCGACCGCGAGGCTGAATGGTGCGGCGCTCGGAACGGCGGTCGCCTGATCAGCTCGGCACCCGGCGAGAGCGCCCCTGCGAGCTAATGAACGACCGTGAGCTCGAGGGCCTCCTCGGGCTTCAGGTCCGGGAGGATCGTCGGGAGGCGTTCGGCGAGCGTGGTCTTACCGGCGCCCTTCGGTCCCGACATGAGGAGGTGGTGACCACCCGCCGCCGCGACCTCCAAGCCGAACCGCGCATCGGCCATCCCGAAGACGTCCGCGAAGTCGACCTGCTCACCGCTGCCCGCCTCGACCCACGCCAGGAGCGGCGCAGCGGTGAACGGTTCCACCTCGGGCGCCTCGGGCACCTCGCGCCCCTTCAACAGCGCCATCACCTGCGCGAGCGATCGGACACCCCACACCGCGACCCCGTCGACCATCGCAGCCTCGGCCGCCTGGGGCTCCGGCACGTAGACCGTGGTGCAACCGCGGGCCTGCGCCGCCATCACCATCGGGAGCACCCCGGGCACAGAACGGAGCCGACCGTCGAGGGTGAGCTCGCCGATGAAGACGGCAGACTCCAAGCCGTGGCGCGGCATCTTCGAGTCGCTCGCGACGAGAACGCCCACGGCGATGGCGAGGTCGAAGTGGCTCCCCCGCTTCGGCAGGTCGGCCGGCGAGAGAAGGATCGTGATGCGCCGCGTGACCGGCCAGTCGAATCCGCTGTTCTGCACGGCCGCTCGGCAGCGATCGCGCGCCTCGGCGATCGCGACGTCGGGCCGCCCCACCATCACCGAGGCCACGAGTCCGACGCTGACATCGACCTGGACGTCGACGACGTGACCGACGGACCCCGCGAGCGACACCGTTCGAGCAGTCGCGTACATCAGCACACGCCCTTGAGGTGCTCGATCTGCGCTGCACCGTGACCTGACTGCAGGACACCGACCACGTCGATCCGCACGTCGGCAGGCCGAACCTGATGCGCCTCCATCCACTGGGCAGCCAAGCGACGTAGGCGCTGAGCCTTCTTGCCGCTCACCGCTTCCAACGGGTGCCCGTGGTCAGCCGTCGTCCGCGTCTTCACCTCGCAGATGACGAGAGTGTCGCCGTCGCGCAGCACGAGGTCGATCTCCCCGCTTGGGCCCCGCCAGTTGCGGTCGATCACCGTCATGCCGAGCGCCGTCAGCTGGCGGGCGGCGACGGACTCGCCGTAGCGCCCCAAGGTCGAGTTTCGAGCGGCTGTCATACCCCGATCGTTGCGAGCGCCGACGCCGCGGCCAGCGCCAACAACGGGCCCGATGTGGACAAGACCCTTGTGGAAATCCCTAGCCGGCCAGCTTGGGGGTGTTGCAGATCGCCGTGCGGAGAGCCCGGTAGGACGAACCCGCGATCGTGGTACCCACCAGGCTCTTCAACGTCGACGTCAACGAGGTGAAGAGCGGTGTGACGACCGCCGACTCGAGCTGCGAGACGATCGTGCTCTGGATCTGGCTGATCACCGACGTGGCGCTGCTCAGCAGCTTGTTCACCAACGGGTACCCGTTGCTGAAGCTGCCGTCCATGGTGAGCGCGACGCTCACGTTCAGGTTGTTGACCGAGAGGTTCCCGCTCGGGCCCGCCTTCGCGGTGTCGTAGTTCGTCGGCAAGCTGAGGGTGTCCGTGACCGACTGGTCCGCCTGCGGCACCGTCGAGATGTTCACGGTCATCGTCGACGTCACCGTCTCGGACTTGCGTCCCACGCCCAGCACACCGCCGTAGTGACGCGTCTCGGAGACGATGACCGGGATCGAGATCGTCGCCGGCAACAGCGACGACTGTTCGAGCACGGAGATGCCGGTGGGCGTCGCGCCGCTGCAGCTCAAGCCGGTCACCTTCCCGGTCGCCGACGCCAGCGAGACATTCGCCGAGATCTGGCCGAGGGTGACGCCAGGGACGTCGTAGGTGTCGCCGCCGAGTAGTGCGCCGAGCGTTCCCAGCACCCCGTTGAGCAAGCCGCTCAGACCACTGACCAGGCTGCCGACGGCAGAGGTGAGCGAACCCGGCGCGTTGATGTTGGCAGTGGCAGAGATCGAGGTCTGGCTGACGACCCCGGGCTTGGCGTCGCCGAGGCACGTCTGCGTCGGACGCGAGCCGACGGTGGCGCTCGCCGACAAGCCGGTCAGGTTGCTGCTCGAGGCCGAGATCGCAAGCGCGTTCGTCCCGTTCGCCAACTGCACTCCCGCGGCAGCGAGGTCGAGCGGGTTGACGGTGCCGCTGAGTGCCGAGGCACCCCCTTGGGTGATGTTGAGCAGATCACTCACCTTGAAGGTGGCCGACGAGGCGATGTGTGCGCCGATCTGCTGCGACAACGCCGTGGCGGCAGCCGTGAGGGTGTTGTACGGCGGCTGAAGAGCGGTCACCTCGGCGGCGACCACCTGGGCCGCGGTCACGTTGGCGCCGAGTACCTGGTCGGTACTGCCGAGCGACAGATTGGTCTTCAGCACATTCAGGAAGTCGAGCACGTTGAGGTTCGCCGTCAGGATGCCCGAACTGCCCAGCACGGTGGTGTCGATGTTCGTGCCGAGCATCTGGTTGAGCGGACCGAGCACCACCGAATCGCCACTGCTGAGCGCGGCGGCATAGGAGTCGATCATCACGCACGCGCGTTGGGTCGCCTTGGCGATGGAGGACCGACAGACCCCTCCCGATCCGCCATGGATCGAGAAGTTCACGACGTTCGAGACCGTGACCAGAACGGCCGTTGGATTCGAGGAGCTCTGCGTGAAGTACGCGTTGTTCGGGTTTCCGTTGCAACCCAGCGACTGGTTCGACACGTAGGTGCTCGACAGGGTCCCGAGGTAGACGTTCACCGTCATCGAGTTCCCGACGGCTCCGGCCGATCTCGCGGCAGCAGCGGTCGCCGCCGCGTTGGTGACGGACCCGCCACTGGCCAGCAACCGCGCCATGTCCAGGGCGGTCGTGTCAGCGACCGCCTGAGCGTCCACACGAGACACGCGCTGCATGCCGAGGTCGACGGCGAGCGCGCCGAGGGGAACGATCACGAAGCAGGTCACCAGCGCGACGACGATGGCCATGGCGCCGCTCTCCGCCTCCCGAAGACGACGGCGCATCAGCTGACCGTGACGCTCGATGTGAAGGACAGGTCCGGCGGCAGTGTGAAGCCGAAGCCAGGGATGGTCGGCATCAGGCTGTGCGACCGGTAGGGATATCCGACCTGGACGCTGAGGCACTGGTTGGCGCCACTGTTGCAGCTGGTCGGCGCCGAGATGGTGCAGGTGAGGTTGTTCGTGCCGCACGACATCCCGTACTGCGCCAGGTCACTGGCCACAGCCTGAGCCGCCGCGTACTGGGCCGGGCACGCCGAGGTGAAGGGGCCGGTCGAGGCGCAAGCGGTACCGGTGGTCGCCCCTACAGCGGCCCGCGCACCCTCGTCAGCGGCTTGCGACAGGGCCTGCCGAAAACTGAACATGTAGGCATAGCTGATGATCGCGAAGACGATCGGCAACACGATGAACGTAAGGCACAGCGCCGTCTCCACGGCGGCCGCGCCTGAATCGTTCCGACGACGTTTCGACATCGGAGATCTCCCGCTCTAGCTCCCTTAGGCAACGACCACTGACCCGGTCCCTGCCCCCTCCGAAATCGAGCGTAGGGCGGCTGCTCCGAGCGCGCCGGAGAATGCGGAAATTAGCTCTTGGGAGGTTCGATCTCCTGGGGCGCGAGCTCCTCGACATTGACGTCCTTGAACGTCAGAACCTTCACGTTCTTCGCGAAGCGCGCCGGTCGGTACATGTCCCAGACCCAGGCGTCGCTCATCGAGACCTCGAAGAAGACGTCGCCCGACTCGGTGCGCGCCTTCACGTCCACCTGGTTGCAGAGGTAGAAGCGTCGATCGGTCTCGACGACGTACTTGAAGATGCCCACGACATCGCGGTACTCGCGGTAGAGCGTGAGCTCCATCTCGGTCTCGTACTTCTCGAGATCCTCAGCACTCATGACGACTCCCCTGCGATGACCATGCCAGCGGCCCTGCGTACATTCACGAACCGTAGCCGATGCTGTGGGCACGGCCCATGCTCCTCCAGCGCGGCGGTGTGTTCGGCGGTGATGTAGCCCTTGTGGGTCGCGAAGTCGTAGACCGGAAACTCCTCGTGCAGGCCCATCATGATGCGGTCGCGGGTGACCTTCGCGAGCACGGAGGCCGCTGCGATGCAGGCCGCCACCCGGTCCCCCTTCCACATCGCGAGTCCGGGCACACCCAGGCCGTCGACCGGAAAACCGTCGGTCAGGACGTAGGCGGGCGGCAGGTCGAGCCGCGCGACGCTGCGGCGAAGCGCCTCGACGTTCGCGACGTGCATGCCCAGCGCGTCGCACTCGGTCGACTCGATCACCACGACGGACCACGCCGTCGCGCGGCGGAGGATCTGGTCGTAACAGCGTTCGCGCGCCTTGGCGGTGAGGAGCTTGGAGTCGGCGAGCCCCGGGATGATGCCGGCCTTGCCCTCAGGCAGGATGGCCGCGGCCGCGACCAGAGGCCCCGCGCAGGCACCGCGCCCGGCCTCGTCCACGCCGGCGATCGGGTCCAGACCGACCCGCCGCAGCGCGCGCTCGTAGCCGTAGATCCCGGCATCGCGCCGGACCGTGGAGCCGCGTGGAAGGGTAGCCATGCGAGCGGCTGCTACCTCGTGATCGGTTGGGCCGAGCCAGTCGTGGCCGGGGCCGGCACCTTGTCGAAGAACGCCGGACGGTGAATGACCTTCAGGTGACCGAGGGGCCAGATGACCGCGAAGACCTTGCCGACCACGTCGCCGACCGGAACGAACGGTCCATCGGCATCGCTCTGATGAGCGCGCGAGTCCGAGGAATCGCCGCGGTTGTCACCCATGACCCAGAGGTCACCCGCGGGGACGATCGCATCGAACTTGGTGTCGCAGGGAGCGGTGCTCGGCATGTTGAGCGCGCTGCTTGACGTGCCCGCCTGGCTGACCACGGAATGCGGCAGGTAGGAGGTCTCGTCGAGTGCGTAGCCGTTGACGCGCACTCGCCCACCGTCGACCTTCGGGTCGCAGTCGACGTGGTCACCGGCGATGCCGATGACGCGCTTCACCAGGTGCCCGCCGAGCGGATACAGCCCGACCGCGCCGAGCGCCGAGGTCACGAAGTTCGTCGACTGCTGGGCGTCCTCGCCCTGCAGCCAGTCGTGCGGGTCGGAGAAGACGATGATGTCGCCGCGCCTAGGAGACCCCATCCAGTAGGACCACTTCTCGACCAGAATGCGGTCGTTGGGCACCAAGCCCGGCTCCATGGAACCGGACGGGATATAGAAGGCCTGGACGAAGAACTGCTTGATGAAGATCGCGAGCAGGAGCGCGATCACCAGCAGAACGACGGTCTCGGCCCACAGGGGAAGCGACTTGCGCGCCTTCTTCGGTTTGACCGGAAAGGGCGCGTCGACGTGGGTCACGGGTGCGAGCCTAGCCGCGAACTAAAGGGGCGGAGCCCCTCAGGACTCGCGGCGCTCCTTGATCTTCGCCTTCTTGCCGCGAAGCTCGCGCAGGTAGTAGAGCTTGGCCCGACGCACGTCACCGCGGGTGACGACCTCGACCTTCTCGAAGATCGGCGAGTTCAGCGGGAACGTACGCTCCACGCCGACACCGAAGGAGACCTTGCGGACGGTGAAGGTGCGGCCGATGCCGGAACCCTGCACGCGGATCACCACGCCCTGGAAGACCTGGATACGCGAGCGGTTACCTTCGACGACCTTCACGTGCACCTTGACGGTGTCACCGGCGCGGAAGTCCGGGAGGTCGCTACGCAGGCTGCCTGCGTTCAGTTCGTCGATGACGTTAGCCATGATGTTCTCCTCGCGAGCGCCACAGGCCGACCGCGGAAATCGTTTCTCGATCGTGGTGCCCTGCGCTGTACCGTCGCTGCCCCCTGTGGCGGACATGCGATGAACTCAGGACCGAGGGTCGATTCTGCCAGACAGGGAGGCCTGGGAGGAAATCGTCAGCGCTCGGCCCGACGCAGCAGCAGGGACCGCTCGGCCGCATTGTCCGTGAGGTCGGCGGCACGACGGAATGCGGCTGCGGCCTCCTCGGAGCGACCCAGGCCCTCCAGGAGGTCGCCACGCACCGCGTGCGGCAGGGGCGATCCCGGCAGTGGCTCGGGGCCGAGGGCGTCCAGGACGGCCAGCCCTGCCTCGGGACCGTGCGCCCGGCCGTGCGCGACGGCACGGTTGACCTCGACGATGGCTCCGGGGGCGGTCTCGGCCAGAACGTCGTACAGGGTCGCGATCCGCTGCCAGTCGGTGTCCTCCGCCCGCCGGGCGCGTGCGTGGCAGGCGGCGATGGCCGCTTGGAGGAACATGCTGCCCACCTCGTGGCCGTCCATGGCGAGCGCCTCGGCCCGCTCCAACGCCCCCAAGCCCCGGCGCAGGAGCAACTGGTCCCAGCGCGAACGGTCCTGGTCCTCGAGCAGCACCGCGCCTCCGTCCGCACCGACGCGAGCGGGCAGGCGGGACGCCTGCAGCTCCAGCAGCGCCTGCAGTGCCTGGATGTCGGGTTCGTCAGGCACCATCACAGCGAGCATGCGGGCGAGCCGCAGCGCCTCATGACAGAGGTCGGGCCGCGACCAGTCATCGCCTCCGGTGGCCACATAGCCCTCGGTGAAGACCAGGTCGACCACCGTCATCACGTCGCTGAGGCGCCCCAACCGTTCGGCGGCGTCGGGGAGGTCGAACTCGGCACCTACCAGGGTCTTCTTGGCTCGAGAGATGCGCTGCCCCATCGTCGACTCGGTCACCAGAAACCCACGTGCGATCTCCGCCGTGCTCAGCCCGGACACCATGCGCAGCGTGAGCGCGATGCGCGACTCCCGGCTGAGATTCGGGTGACAGCACAGGAACATCAGACGGAGAACGTCGTCCTCGATGTAGTCGACCTGCGCTTCCAGGTCCATCACGACGGCCTCCTCTCGCGCGTGGGCGATCTCAGCGGTCCGGCGACGCAAGGTCTCGTTGCGCCGGAACTGATCGACGGCCCGGCGCTTCGCGACGGTCATCAGCCAAGCGCCGGGATTCGACGGCACGCCGTCGGCAGGCCAGGCCTCCAGGGCGGCGACGAGCGCGTCCTGAGCGAGGTCCTCGGCCATGCCGACGTCGTGCGTCATGCGGGTCAACGCCGCGATCAAACGGGTCGACTCGCCTCGCCAGACCGCCGCAACGGCCTGGTCGGTGAGCTGATTGCTCAGAGGTTTCCGACCTCGTCAGGGCCGGCGATGCGACGCACCTCGACCGAGCCTTCCCAGCCGGGCCAGTACTTCAGGTGCAGGTCGACCATGGCCTGAGCCTCGGCCATCGCCTCCTCGTGATCCCGAAACTCCAGCACCGAGTAGCCGCCGACGGTCTCACGTCCCTCGGTGAACGGCCCGTCGAATGTCGTTACCTCGCCGTCGCGGACCCTGATCTCGCCGCGGAAGCTGGTGGCGTAGAGGCCGCCACCGTCGAGGAACGTTCCTCGCTCGAGGTGCTCCTGGATGTGCGCGTCCATGGCGTCCATCAACGCCTGGGGCGGGTCAGTGAGCTTCGGGTCCATCTTCACGAATCCCATGTAACGCATGATTTCTCGTCCTTTCGACTGTGTCCTTGGATGGTCGATCGTTCACACGTACGTCGGATCGGCGGCGCCGATCTCGACATCGGGCGTCGAAGTTTTTTGAAGATCCGCGCGAAGGGCCGCCGCGACTGGTTCGGGAAGCGCCCGCGAGGTCTCCGCGTCGACGTCGACATTGACGTAGACGAGCGTCGCCACGGCGAGCTCCTCGCCCTCACGGGCGATGGTGGTCCGCAGGCGGAAGCTGCTGCGCCCCACGTCGACGCAGTGGACCGTGACGTCCAGGAGGTCATCGAACCGGGCGGGCCGCTTGAAGTCGAGCTCCGCCCTGACCACGGACGGGTCGGCACCTTCCGCGACGAACGCTTCATACGAGTAGCCGAGGGACCGGAGGTACTCGGTCATCGCGACGTCGACGACCTCGAGGTAGCGGGCGTTGAAGAGGTACCCCTGGCTGTCGGTCTCGTGATACCGGACGTGGTGCCGGTAGGTCGGTCGCGTTTCCTCCACACCGGTGATTCTAGGAACGTCGACGCTTCGTCAGGCGTCCGAGGCCCGGCGGGAGGCCCGGCTGCTCAGCCGGTCGATACCCGGCCTTCTTGTAGAAGCGCTGGTTGCGCACGTTCGCTGTCGACGAGTCCAACACGATGGAACGGGCATCACCGGGTGCCTGCGCCTCGGCGAACTCGAGCAGGGCCCGACCGATCCCCCGGCCCGTGAGGTCGGGCGCCACCATGACGCGGGAGATGTGCCAGACGTCGCCATCGACGCGACCCCGAACTGAGCCGACCATGCGACCACCGTCGCGCACCACCCACGTGCGCCACACGGCCATGGCCTCGATGGTGTCGGCGACGGTCTCGCGGAATTGGGGCATCGGCAGGTTCGGGTCCGCGACCACGTCCTCGACGAAGCACGCGCGGGTCAGCACCAGGAGCTCGGGCGCATCGGCGGGAACCGCAAGGACGGGCCTGAGGTCGGAGCTCTCGATCAGCGCCTGCGTCGGCAGGAGGTCGGGACGCCGCTCGGCGGTCCGCCGCGCCGACTGGGCCGCGCGCCACTGCTCGATGGCGCCGTGGTTGCCCGAGAGGAGCACCTCGGGAACGTCGTGACCCCGCCAGGACGGCGGCTTGGTGTAGACGGGGTACTCGAGGAGCCCGTCGGCGTGGGACTCCTCGACCAGCGAGTCGGGGTTGCCCATGAAGCCGGGCAACAGACGGACGACCGCCTCGGTGATGGCCAGCGCGGCGACCTCGCCGCCGTTGAGGACGTAGTCGCCGAGCGAGACCTCAAGGACGCTATGGGTCTGCGCGGTGGCATCGAACACCCGCTGGTCGATGCCCTCGTAGCGACCGCAGGCGAAGACCAGGTGCGTCTGCGTCGCGAGCTCGCGCGCAAGAGCCTGGGTGAAGGGTTGTCCGCTCGGCGTGGGGACGACCAGCACCGCGC
>JBQCDC010000124.1:0-5949 GCA_051961575.1 Marmoricola sp. | reverse complement strand
CGGCTGGGTCTGCACGGCACCAACTACGTCGTCGGATGGACGGCCTGGCTCGATCTGTCACCGATCGGCGTGGACAAGTCCAGCGGCCTGAACCACGTATGCCAGCGCCTGGGCGTCGACCGCGCGGACGTGCTGGCGATGGGCGACGGCCGCAACGACATCGAGATGCTCGCCTGGGCTGGTCGAGGAGTCGCGATGGGCCAAGCGGTCGAGGAGGTCCGTCACGCCGCTGATGCGGTGACGGGAACGGTCGGCGAGGACGGCGTCGCCACGGAGTTACGGAGATACTTCGCGTGAGCCTTCCCGACCTCGTCACCACGGCCCGCTTCCGTCTTCCCCTGATCACCGCGGCGGAGGCTGCGGCGATGCGCAGCGGCGCTCGCGATCCGCACTGGCACGCCGACTACCCGCGCAAGGATGACCTCGACGCCGTGGGCTTGGTGAGCGATGGCAGCGTTTGGGGTCCTCGGCACATCGTGCGGATCTTCGACGGCATCGTCTTCGGCTCGATCGGCTTCTTCGGGCCGCCGGCGGAAGTGGACGGCGCGCCGGAGGTCGAGGTCGGCTTCGGGCTCGTCGAGGAGGCGCGCGGCCGCGGAGTCGCAAGCGAGGTCCTGGCCGCGCTGCTCAGCCACCTCGACGGGCTCGGCATTCGCGCACGGGCCTCCGTCGAGCCCGAGAACGCGCCGAGCCTGAGACTCCTCGCGAAGTCGGGGTTCACGCAGCTGCGTGGGAGCGACGAGGACGGGAACCTCGTCATGGTGCGGCCAATCGGTGGTCGAGTGGATCGCTGGTCGAGTGCCGGCGAAGCCGGTGTATCGAGACCCATCGAGACTCCATGAATGCGCGGTGGGTTGCGGCGCCGAGTCGCTCAGAAGCCCTTGCTGCGTTGGCGATTCGTGAGGTCGCGCATCTGTGTCCCCGGTGCGGATCGACGGAGCACGGCCGCCCGTTCGCCGACGGCGTCGTGAGCCTCAGCCTCTCGCACTCCGGCGGCCTCACGCTTGCCGCGACGGCGGAAACGCTCGTCGGCATCGACCATGAGCCGATCGGAACGGTGCTGCAGCGAGACGTCGTCGCGCACCCGTCGGAGTCCGGCGACGCATTGCAGCTCTGGGTTCGCAAGGAGGCGGTGCTCAAGGCCACCGGGCTGGGCCTCCAGATCGACCCAACTTCGTTCTGGATCAACGACTATGGATACGTGAGCCCCATCGCCGGCTATGACGGCCCAGAGCTGGTGGTCACGGACATCGCGGTGGACGGGTTCGTGGCTGCGATTGCCTCGACGGCTCAGGCGGTCTACTTGTTGCCGTAGGGCGGGCGAATCGACTGGCGGCGGTGGTTGCGCTCGAGCGCAGCGATCGTCAGAACGACGGTCAGCACGCTCACGATGATGGGAAGCAGTGCGTTCATGGCAGAAATCATGCGCCCGTACAATCACCGCCACCAGTGGCAGAGATGACACCTATCGACAATATTCAGCCAACATGTGATCCTGGCGTGGTGTCACTTCGCAGTGTGGCGGTCGTGCTTCCTCCAGATGCCGCGGTCTTCGAGTTCGGCGTCGTCCACGAGGTCTTCGCGATCAATCGAACCGACGACGGTGTTCCGGCCTTCGACTTCCGGGCCTGCGCCGAAGACCCGACGCGACCCGTGCGCATGATCGGCGGTCTCGAACTCAAGGTTCCCTTCGGCCTGGAAGCCGCTGCCGACGCTGACCTGGTGGTCGCGCCGGCCTATGGCGTCGAGGGGAGCGATGCCCGTCCTTCGGAAGCGCTACTCGACGTGTTCCGCTCCGCACACGAGCGCGGCGGCTGGGTGCTCTCGGTCTGCAGTGGCGCCTTCATGCTCGGCCACGCCGGCCTCCTCGACGGCCGCCGCTGCACGACCCACTGGCGTCATGCCGCACGGCTCCAGGAGACCTTCCCCGAGGCAGTCGTCGAGCCTGATGTCCTCTTCGTCGAGGACTCCCAGGTGATCAGCAGTGCGGGCACGGCAGCAGGAATCGATGCCTGCCTGCACCACGTGCGCTGCGAGCTCGGCGCCGAGGTCGCCAACCGGATCGCACGACGCATGGTCGTTCCTCCCCAGCGGGACGGGGGTCAGCGCCAGTACATCGCGACGCCGGTGCCGGAGACGAGCGCCGAGAGCCTTCAGCCGATTCTCGAGTGGATGCTCGACCATCTCGAGGAGGAGCACACGGTGGCGGCACTCGCGCGACGTGCCTCGATGTCGGAGCGGACGTTCGCGCGACGCTTCAGCGCTGAGACCGGCACGACTCCGGCGAAGTGGCTGCACCTTCGACGCGTGCACCATGCTCGAACGCTCCTCGAGACCACGGACCTGCCGATCGAACATGTTGCGCGCCGCGCTGGCTTCGGGTCGTCGGCCCTGCTTCGCCATCACTTCAACGCACAGGTTGGAGTGCCGCCCGCCGAGTATCGGCGAACGTTCCAGCTCACCGACAGCAGGCGCTAAAGGGGAGGAAGCTTCTCCTCGCGCAGCCAGGCGTTGAAGAACTCAGCGAGCGGTTCGCCGGAGACGCGCTCCGCGGTCGCCTCGAAGTCATCGGTCGACACGAGCCCGTAGCGGTTCTCCGTCGCCCAGGTCTTGAGCAGGTCGAAGAAGGCAGAATCGCCCAACCGCAGCCGCAGCGCATGCAGCGTCAACGCCCCGCGCTTGTAGACCCGGTCGTCGAACATGTCGTCGGGTCCGGGGTCGCCGAGGACAAGATCTTGAGGAAGCGCGCGCAACTTCGCGTGGTAGTGCGCGGCCCACTGTTGAGCCGAATCACCGCCGCACTGCTCCGACCACAACCATTCGCAGTAGCAGGCGAATCCCTCGTGCAGCCAGATGTCCTGCCACTTGCGGATCGTGACGCTGTTGCCGAACCACTGGTGCGCCAGTTCGTGGGCGATCAGGCGCTGGGCGTGCCACTCGAGGTTGAGGAAGTTCGCGCCGAAGGTGGAGAACCCGCCGGCCTCCAGGGGGATCTCGAGGTCGTCATCGGTCACGACGGCCCGATAGCTCGCGAACGGATAGGGCCCGAACAGGCTGGCGTAGAAGGCGAGCATCGCCGGCTGGTCGCGGAAGGCGACCGCGTACTCGGATCGCCTCAAAGGAGAGACCACGCCGGCCATCGGCACCGCGCCGTCCTGAGGCACCTCGACATACCGACCGATGCCCAGGCAGGCCAGGTACGGAGAGATCGGGTGGGCCTGCTCGTAGGTCCACGTGCAGGTGCTGCCGCGCCGCTCCTGAGCGACCCGGTTGCCGTTCGCCACTACGAAGTAGTTCGCGTCGACGCGCACGACGAATCGGTAGGTGGCCTTGTTCGACGGGCGGTCGTTGCAGGGGAACCAGGCGGGCGCACCGCCCGGCTGGCAGGCGGTGAGCGCACCGTCGGTGAGCTCCTCCCAGCCCGCCTCGCCGGCGCGATCCCTCACGACGCCGGGGTTGCCGCGGTATCGAATGCTCAACGTCAGCTCGGTGCCGGCGGCGGCGTCGCGCGGGAGCGTGATGTGCAGGTGGCCCTGAGCCTGGCGGAACTTCACTCCTCTGTGTCCGGCGACGTGGAGCTTCTCCACCTTGAGCCGGTGCAGGTCCACACGCAGCTTGTCCGAGGTCCGGTTGATCTGGACGGTCAGCGTCGCGTTGCCGACGAGCAAGTTGCTGCCGACCGCGTAGTCGAGCTCGAGGTTGTAGTGCGTGACGTCGTACGTCTCGCTGCCGTGCCCGGGGAGGTACGGATCAACCGGCACTGCTCGCAGCCTCTTCCTCGTCGAACTCGACGTCGTCCTCCCACCCTGCGATGGGGTTTCCGATCCATCGTGTCTTGTCCGGCACGGACTCG
The DNA here is from genome assembly GCA_051961575.1 of Marmoricola sp. GTDB lineage: Bacteria > Actinomycetota > Actinomycetes > Propionibacteriales > Nocardioidaceae > Marmoricola. Next base: position 2,096 of record JBQCDC010000124.1, on the reverse strand, counting down.
CCGCGCATCACCAAGGACACGGGTCCGACCGTAGCGTGCTTGCCAAGTCGGGCGGCGGGAAGGATCACCGAGTTCGGACCGAGCGTCGCGCCCTTCTGGAGCTTCACCTCGTCCAGGCTCAGCACGCGGTCGTGGAAGAGGTGGGTCTGAACGACGCAACCCTGGTTGACGGTTGAGCCGTCGCCGAGCCACACCAGGTCCGCCTCGGGGAGCCAATAGGTCTCGCACCAGACGCCGCGACCGATGTGCGCACCCATCGTGCGCAGCCAGGCCGACAGTGCTGGCGTGCCGGTCGTGCTGCGCGCCCACCAGGGCGCCGCCAGGGTCTCGACGAACGTGTCGGCCAGCTCGCTGCACCAGACGAAGCCGCTCCAGAGCGGGTGCTCGCCGACCTCGAAGCGCCCGACGAGGGCCCACTTCGCTCCGGTGGCGAGAGCCGCCGCGACGACGCCGGTCACGAGAAGGACCAGGCCGGAAACCACCGCGGCGACGAACACGCCCGACTCGTGCGCGATCCACCCGAGCACGACCACGACCTCGGCGCCGAGCAGAACGCTGAGTAGCGTCGGCAGCACGCGGCAGGCCTCGACCAGGGCGCGAGCGATGCGCAGGTTGCGCGGGGGCGCGTAGGTGCGGGTGTCGTCGGCGCTGCCGGGCGCGCGACGCAGCTGGGTCGGCGGACTGCCCAGCCACGACGATCCGGACTTGGGCTTGAGGGTGGTGCTCGGAGCTGCGGACAACACGGCGACCAGGCCCTGCTTGGGCACGCGGCGGCCCGGAGCCGTCATGCCGGAGTTCCCGACGAACGCTCGCTTGCCCACCTTGGTGCGATCCACGCGCAGCCAGCCGCCGCCGAGCTCGTAGCCGCCGACGAGGGTGTCATCGGCGAGGAAGGCGCCGTCGGCGACCGTGACCAGCGAGGGGATCAGCAACACGGTCGACGCCTCGACGTCCTTGCCGATCTTCGCGCCGAGGGATCGCAGCCACGTCGGCGTCAACGCGCTCGAGTACAGGCCGAAGAGCCAGTGCCGCGCCTCGTCCAGCACACGCAGCACCACCCAGGCGCGCCACGCCTGAACGCCGTGGATCGGATGGTGTCCCGCCTCGATGCCGGCACCCAACAGGCGAACGAGCAGCCAGATCTCGGCGGCCAGCACGGCGAAGCCGATGATCCCCGCGGGCACGATCGCAGCGGCGATGACGCCCATCCATGCGCCGAGCCCGTCCGGGTCGCCAATCAGAGCCAAGGTGATGCTGGCGGCCACGATGGTCGCGATCACCGGCAGCGCCGAGATCAGGAGCGCGGATGCCGCGTAGATCAGGTTCCACACTGGCTTGTTGGGAGGCACCTCATCCGACCACGCCCCGCGCGCGGGCCCTAGGCGAACGGCGGGAGCGCCACCCCAGGCCTCGTCGCCGGGCACCTCGCCGAAGACCGCCGACCCGGCCGAGATCTCCGCACGCTTGCCCACCGTCGAACCCGGCAGCAGCATGCTGCGGGTGCCGACCCGGGCGTCGTTGCCGATGGCGATGCGGCCGATGTGCAGGCGGTCACCGTCGAGCCAGTGACCGGTGAGGTCGACCTCGGGCTCGATCGCCGCGCCCTCACCGATCCGCAGCATCCCCGTCACGGGTGGCGCGCTGTGCAGCGAGACACCACGGCCGATCTTCGCGCCGAGCAGGCGGGCATACGCCGTCATCCAGGGCGCGCAGCTCAGGCCACCGGCGCCGATCTCGTCGGCGATGCGCTCGGCCAACCAGAGCCGCAGGTGCACCCGACCGCCACGTGGGTACCGGCCCGGCCGGAGTCCACGCAGGAGCAGACGAGCGGCGCCCGCACTGACGAGGAGTCGGCCCGGAGGTGTCAGGAAGACCAGCACCAGCGGCGCCAGGATCCACCACGACGTGGTCGGCAACTGCAGGGCTCCGAACGGATGACCGAGGTCCGCGATCAGGTTGGCCGCCAGCAGCAGCCAGGTGAGCCAGCGGATTCCGGCGAGGGTCCGGAGCCCGACCAGCGCGGTCAACTGGCCGAGCTGCGTCTTGCGGGGGACTGGGTTCACCGCGCGGTTCGCTGGAGCCAGCGGAGCGCTCAT
>JBQCDC010000123.1:0-2223 GCA_051961575.1 Marmoricola sp. | reverse complement strand
AACGGCCCGGGGATCACCCGCACCACGATCACGATCGGTAACGCTTCGGACATCAGCGGTCCCGTTCCAGGGCTCTTCCAAGCCTCCCAGGATGCTGTCAAGGCTTACGTGGCCTACTTCAACTCCACCTCCAACATCTGCGGCCGCAAGCTTCGACTCGCAACCCAAGACACTCAGACAACAAACAGCGGTGACCGGGTCGCGTATCAAAATCTCTGCAAGAGCTCGTTTGCGGCCGTGGGGTCCATGTCCGCCTTCGATTCGGGTGGGGCATCCACCGCACAATCCTGCGGACTGCCGGACATCCGCACCGCCAGCACGACGAGCGCAGTCGACGCTTGCACGACGTGCTTCGCCGCTCAGGCAAGCCGCCCGAGCTACTACGAGAACGCGCCCTTCACGTACTTCTTCAACAAGTACCCCGGGATCAAGTCGCACGTCGCGGTCGCCTATCTCAATGCGGGCGGCGCCGCCGAGAACGCTCAGACGCAGAAGGCCGTCGCGCAGAAACTGGGTGCCACGAACGTCGACATGGAGCAGATCGGCGTCAGCGACCTCAGCTACGACAGCTACGTGCAGTCGATGAAGAGCAAGGGCATCCAGTACGTCATCTTCACCGGCGCCTACCAGAACACGGTCAAGCTGCAGCAGGCCTTCAAGACCAACGGCTTCACGCCGAAGGTCTTCGTCCAGGACCCGACCATCTACGACCCGGCCTATGTGCAGCAGGCGAACAGCGCGGGCGTCGGCAACGGCACCTACGTGTACGCGAACTTCCTTCCGTTCTCGCTGGCCTCGACCAACAAGGAGATGTCCACCTACCTCGCCTGGCTGCAGCAGGTCGCGCCGGGCGCTAACCCGACGTTCTACGGCGTGTTCGCGTGGTCGTCGGCCGCTCTCTTCGTCCGTCAGGCACTCCTGCTCGGCGGCAAGTTGAACCGTGGGACCCTGGTGGGCGCGCTGCGTGGCGTCAACAACTGGACGGCCAACGGCATGACCGCCCCGCAGAACGTCGGCGGCAAGATCAACGGCTCGTGCTGGCGGATCATCCAGCTGCAGGGCGGACGCTGGAACAACATCGCCCCGTACCAGTGTGACGGCGTGACCCACCGCTGATCATGGGTGCCTTCCTCTCCTACACCGTCATCGGGCTCTTCACCGGAGCCGCGTATGCGATCGCCGCCGCAGGGTTGGTGCTGACCTACAACACCACCCGGGTGTTCAACATCGCGCACGGCGCCTTCGGGATGGTCTTCGCCTTCATCTACTGGGACTTCAGCCAGAAGCAGGGCATGCCCGAGTGGGCGTCGCTGCTCCTGATCCTGCTGGTGATCGCGCCGCTGACGGGCTGGTTCGTTCAGCGCTTCTTCGCGCGCGGCCTCGGCTCCGCTCCCGTGGGTGTCTCCCTCGTCGTCACGGTCGGCCTCCTCGTCGGCCTGATCGGGATCGCGACTCAGATCTGGCCCGCCGCTGCTCGGAACCTCCCCGGCTTCTGGGACGGACATCTGATCCACCTCGGCAGCGTGTACATCACGTATCACGAGCTGCTGACGATCGTGCTCTCCGGCGTGGTGGCCGGCGGCCTGTACCTCTTCCTGAACAAGACGCGCATCGGCACCGCGATGAGGGCGAGCGTCGACAACCCCGAGCTGCTCCAGCTCTATGGCGGTCGGCCGCAGCTCGTGTCCGCGGTCGCCTGGGGAATCGGGATGTCCCTGGCCGCACTGGCCGGCATCCTGCTCACGCCGATCATCGGGCTTCAGTACTACCAGCTCACCCTGGTCGTGATCAGCGCCTACGCAGCAGCTCTCCTGGGCAAGCTGACCAGTCTGCCGCTGACGTACGTGGGCGCGATGGCGCTCGGGCTGCTCCAGTCCTACGCCGTGGGCTACCTGCCCACCTCGGGCGGTCTTGCGGGCGTTCGTGCCGCGATGCCGGCGCTGTTCCTCTTCGCGCTGGTCATCCTCCTTCCGCAGGCGCCGCTACGCATCGGACAGGTGAAGGGCCTCAAGGCGCCGCGGGTGCCCGGCCTGGGCAAGTCCGGCCTCTGGAGCGTCCTCTTCCTCCTGCTGGCGCTCTTCATCGCGCTGTTCTACTCGGACGCGAACCTGCTGCTCTGGGGTACGGCCCTCACCTACGCGATGGTGATGGTCTCCCTCGTTCTCCTGACCGGTTACGGCGGCTACGTCTCGCTGGCGCAGTTCAGCCTCGCCGGCGTAGGAG
>JBQCDC010000122.1:0-4676 GCA_051961575.1 Marmoricola sp. | reverse complement strand
GTCACCAGTGTTCCGTTGGCCGCCGACAACGTGCACGTGGCCGTGCCCGTCGCATCGGTGACCGCGGTGCAGACCACCGTCGAGGTCTTGCCCGCCTTGAACGTGATGGTTGCTCCCGCGATGCCGGCCGACGGGTTACCGCCCGTCAGTACAGCCTTCAGGTGGCCGATCCCCTTCGTGTACGGCGTGACCGTCAGCGTGGTCGCACCCTTGGCGATCGTGATCGAGAGGTTCGCCGTCGCGGTGTCGACCGGGCCGTTGCTGTCCGACGCCGTCACCGTGAAGTTGAACGTCCCGACTCCGGTCGGCTTGCCGCTGATGGTTCCGTTGGAAGCCATCGACAGGCCGCCCGGCAACGAGCCGCTGGTGACCGCGAAGCTGTAAGGCGTGACACCGCCGGTCGCCAGGACCGTGGCGCCGTACTCAGTGCCGTAAGAACCGGAGCCCAGCGACGTCGTCGTGATCGACAGCGGCGGCACGATCTGCAGCGTCACCTGCGTGGTGGCGTCGGACCCGATACCGTTGTGCGCGGTGATCGTCAGGTTGTAGGTACCCACCGCGGATGTGGCCGCGGTACCGCCCAGCGTCGCCGTGCCGTTGTGGTTGTCGACGAAGGTCACGCCGCTCGGCAGCGTGCCAGACTCCGACAGGCTCGGGATTGGGAAACCGTTGGTCGTATAGGCGGTGCTGCCTGCGGTGCCCGCCACCAGGCGAACGACGGTCGAGCCCTGGATGCTCGCGGCCTCGTTCACCGTCACCTGGATCGTGGTGGTCGCGTTGGTGCCCACGCCGTTCGCAGCGGTCACCGTCACGTTGTACGTGCCACCCGAGCCCACAGCCGCCGTGCCGGTGATCTTCGCCTGGCCGCTTCCGGTGCTGGTCATGCTCAGGCCGGACGGGAGGCCGCTGGCCGAGATGGTCGGCGTCGGGTAGCCGGTCGCGGTGAACGTGCCCGAGTTCCCGGCGGTCCCGACGACGAAGGTCGCGGTGCCCGGTCCCGAGACGCCCGGCGCCTCGTTGACCGTCAGCGTGAACGGCCAGGTTGCCGCCGGCGGAGTGCCGTTGTCACCCGTGATCGTGATCGGGTACACGCCCCCGGTGCCTGTCGCCGGAGTTCCGGCGATGGTTCCGGTCCCGTTGCTGCCCGGGGTGAAGGTGACGCCGGACGGCAGGGTGCTCGTGGTCGAGAGCGTTGCCGTCGGGTAGCCGCCGGACTGCGAGAAGACCTGTGGGGTGCCGGCCGTGCCGACCGTGTAGGTCGCGCTCGAGGGGCCGGTCAGCGTCGGCGAGGTGTTGAGCACGAGCGTGAAGTTCGCGGACCCGCTGCCCGCCTCGTTCGTGGCCGTCACCGTGATCGGGTACTGGCCGCCCGGCCCTGCCGTCGGCTTGCCGGACAGGGTCGCGGTGCCGTCGCCGTTGTCCTTGAAGGTCACGCCGGCCGGAAGTGCGCCCGACTCGGTCAGGGTCGCCTGCGGCGTGCCGGTCGTGGTGAAGGTGACCGCGGTTCCGGTGACGCCGACCGTGTAGGTGGCGGTCGTCGGCCCGTTCACCGTCGGAGCCACCTGCACGACCTCGACCGAGCCGATGTCGCACTTGGCGCCCTGCGGGCGAGCGGTGCCGCGCTGGTCGGTCGCGCCGCTGGCACACAGCGTCACGGGCTGCCCGCTGACCACATCCGTGAGGGTGGTCGACGTCGAGGCCGGGATCTTGTCCAGCGCCGCGCTGGCCGGGCCGGGGAGCAGCGTCTGGGTCGGGCCGCCGTTGTCGGCGAGGGCGCCGAGCTGCGGGTTGCCGATCTTGTCGAGGCTGCCGAAGTTGCAGCGCACGGTCGAGTCGACCAGGTTGTAGCCGCCGTCGGAGATCGCCGTGGCGGACTGCGCCGCGCAGGCGGTGCCGGAGTTGCCCGAGATGATCGAGCCGGCGATGCCGATCGGTCCGCTGGTGTAGGCGTAGATCGCACCTGCGTTGGCGGAGGTGTTGTTGGTGATCGTGCTATTGGTGATGGTCACCGGCGCAATGCTGGTGATCGCCCCCTGATTCGAGGTGTTCGTGTTGCCGGTGATCGTGGTGTTGTCGATCGACGCGTTGTCGGTCGAGCCGGTGCCCGGCGCGTAGGTGGTCAGTGCCGACCCGGCGAACCCGTCGTTGTTGGCGATGGTGCTGTTGGTGACTCGCAGCGTGATCGTCACGTTGTTGTTCGCCGAGCCGCTGTAGATGGCCGCGCCACCACCGCTGGCTCCGGTCGTGCGCATCGAGTGGTTGTTGCTCAACGTCGCGTGGTTGACGGTGGTCGCACCGGAGTTGAGGATCGCGCCGCCGCCGACCGACGAGGACGTGTTGCCGCTGAAGGTGGTGCCGTCGATCGCAGCCGACCCGTTGTCGCCGACCATGATGCCGCCGCCACCGACCGCGGTGTTGCCGTTGACCTCGCCACCGCTGGTGGTCAGCGTGGCACCCACGCTGGTCTGGATTCCGCCGCCCACGTTGGCTGCGGTGTTGTTGTCGACCGAGGCTCCGGTCAGGGTCGCCGTCGGGTGGTCCGCGGTCTGAGCCGAGCCGTTGTAGAGGCCACCGCCCTGGAAGGCCGAGGTGTTGCCGGAGATCTGCGAGGCGGTCACCGTCAGCGTGCCAGTGTTGTACACGCCGCCGGCGCTACCCGAGGAGGTGTTGCCGTTGACAGAGGAGCCGTTGCGGATCGTCGTGGTGGGCCCGCCGAGGGTGGCGATGCCACCGCCCACATAGGCGGCCTTGTTCGAGTTCACGGCCGTGCCGTCGAGCGTCAGGCTCGGCTGCGGACCGCTCGCCGGGTTGGCCGCCTCGTAGATGCCACCGCCGTAGCCGGCCGCGCCGCTGGTCGCCTGGTTGTTGACGACCGAGCTGTTGGTGAGCGTGGTCGGACCACCGGCGTAGATGCCGCCACCGATCAGCGCGAGGTTCTGCGAGACCGTGAGATTCGTGGCGTTGACGGTGCCGGGCACGACCGTGCCACTGAGGCCGAACACGTTGCCGGCGTTGGCGATCGCGCCACCTGCGGATGCGTTCACCCCGGTGACCGATCCTCCCGAGATGGTCGCGTTGTTGACCGTGAGGGTGGGCGTCTCGTTGGCCGCGACCGGGCCGTTGAAGATGGCGCCACCCCACCCGGTGGCGAGGCTCGTCGCGGAGGACGGCGTCGCCTGGTTGCCGGTGAAGGTCGCGCCGCCGTTGAGAGTGAGGCTGCCGCCGTTGACGACCGCGCCACCGTTACCGCCGTTGGCCGCGGTGCCGCCCTTGGCAAGGTTGGACGAAACGGTCGTGCCGTTGATCGTGACATTGCCGAAGTTGTAGATCGCGCCACCGTTGACCGAGGTGCTGTTGCTGATCGTTCCGTTGTTGACGGTCAGGTTCGTGGTCGCCGAGAACGCCATGACCGCGCCACCGGCGGTGGTCGCCTTGTTGCTGTCCATGGCGACGTTGGTGAGCGTGGTGGTGCCGCCGTTGGAGAACAGCGCACCGCCCTCGCTCGTGGCGGTGTTGTTGCTGATCGCGCCACCGGTCATCGTGAACGTGGTGCCCGCGTACTGCACGACGCCGCCACCGAGCTGGCTCACGCCACCGGTGATGGTGACGTTGGTGGCGTTGACCGTGCCGGCCTGGATGCGGAGGTTGCCGCCGTACGGACTGCCCGAGTTGCTGCCGTTGCGCAGGGTGATGTTGGTGAGGCCGACGGTGATGGCGCCGTTCACGGCCGCGGTCGAGGCGTTGCCGACCGCGCCTCCGTCGAAGATCGCGCCGGCGTCGAGTCCGACCAGGTTGGCGCCCTTGGTGGTGAAGGCGAGCCGCTGGTTATAGGTGCCCGCGGCGACGTCGATGGTGTCGCCGCTGACGAAGCCCGCCTTGGCCATTGCGCCCGCGACGGTGGCGCACGGTGCGGCGGACGTCGTACACGAGTTGGTGTCGGCCGCGCCCGTGCCACCGACGAACCACACGTTGGCCGCGGTCGCAGGGGCGGCGGCGACAACGCCGGTCGCGATCAGGCCCGCGGTCGCCGCGGCTACCGAGGCAGCGCGCCCACGCGCACCCAGGAAGAAGGTCTTGGTCAACATGGTCGGCTCCTCCGCGCACACCCGAACAGGACGCCCCCCGAGAGCGACCTAGGCCACGGCTGACGCTATAGCAGGGAGGCGTTCATGAACAGAGTTCAGATGAGACGCGCTTCGACGACGACGTTGCTGGTCGCGATCGGCGAATCAGAACGCTGCAGGCAGGTGATCACCACCAGAGTCCCGGGCGGCGCGGACCAAACGTCGGCGCGGTCGGGTAGCTCTGCGCGCGAGATGACCGCGGTGCTCATCACCCGATACCGCCGCCCGGCGACATCGACCTCATCACCGAAGGCCAGCGCCGACCGAGCGCCGGCGATGTCGATTAGACCGTTGCCCGGCGCACTCGGGTCACCGTGGACCGAGTGGATGACGACATAGACAGCGCCCTGGCGGGCTTGCGCCGGTGGCACTCCCAGGTTGCGAACCCAGTATGCCGAGAAGATCCCGGGTGGGGTGAGCTGACCGTCGGCGACGCTGATCGCGCCCAGGGGTACGTCGACTCCGACCGAGGGCACCGTGAGTCGCAGGCCGGCGACGGCGGGAACCGCGTGCTGTTTCGCCGCGCGCTCCGGGGTGAGCGGAACGTCGAGA
>JBQCDC010000121.1:0-14023 GCA_051961575.1 Marmoricola sp. | reverse complement strand
CCGCCCCCCGGGCGTCCCCCCCGGGGGGGGCGGTGCGCCGGCCACCCCCCGGGGGGGTCCCGGCTTCGGGGCCGGCCCCCCGACCACCTCAACGATGCCGACCGAGGAGAGCGAGGTAGAAGCAGATGGGTCAGCAGCGACCTGATCCCTACGCGGTGCTCGGGGTGACCCGCAGCGCCAGCGCGGCTGAGATCAGTCATGCCTACCGCCTGCTGCTGCGCCGTCATCACCCCGACACGCGGGACCATCAGGAGGCGAGCGCGTCGGGCGCCGCCGACGCGGAGCTGGAACGCATCATCGCGGCGTATGGGGTCCTTCGTGACCCCGAGAGCCGGGCTCGCTACAACCAACAGAACTCGCCCGCGCCGACGGTTGCATCCCGCAGCGGCCAACGTCGGCCAACTCCGAGCACCCGTCCGCCCATCGTCGCAGGCCCCGTCCGATGGCATAACAGCGTGTGGCGGACGGAGAAGCATGCCTAGTACCGCCGTCCGTCGTTGGGTCACGACCGACGGCAGAGCGGCGGCTGAGCTAAGGGTGAGCGGCTCACTGGACTTCAGCACGCGCCGCTCCATCCTCGACGTAGCGAACACCGCTATGGCAACGGCTCAACATCTGGAGCTCGATGCTGGAGATGTCGATTTCATCGACGCGTCCGGCATCGCGGCGATCATCGAAGTGGCGAACCTGGCAGTCCAGCGCGGTGTGTCGTTCACGCTCACCCGACGATCCGAGGCAGTCCAACGCCTCCTCGACATCCTCGGAACCGATTTTCGGTGGGCCAGCGGGCCGCGTCCGCCGGACTCGTTGGAATCCGTCGCGTCGAATCTTTAGGTGATCGACGGCCCGTTCTAGACGCCCGCGACGTCGCTTCGACGCTCCAGGAGCAGCACGTCGCGCCAGTGACCCGCGAACGGGCCGTACGTCATGCGCCCGACTCGCTCTCGCGTCCCGATCGTGCGGAAGCCCACGCGGTGATGCAGCGCGAGGCTGGCTTCGTTCTCGGGGAAGATGCCGGACTGGATGGTCCAGATCCCCGCGCTCTCAGTACTCGCGATGAACGCGTCGAGGAGCGCACGGCCGACTCCCCGCCCCTGGGCCGAGGGGTCGACGTAGACGGAGTGCTCGACCACGCCGGCGTAGACGCAGCGGTCAGACACTGCGGACGCCGCGACCCAGCCGAGGACGGCGCCGTCGATCGCGACGTACCGATGGCCCGCCAGCTTGCCGGCATCGAACTGCTCCCAGTCCGGAGGTGTGGCCTCGAACGTCGCGTTGCCGGTTGCGATGCCCGCCGCATAGATCGCTTCGACCTGAGGCCAGTGCTCATGGGCCAACGGCTCGATCCGCATCGCGCCAGTGTGCCACCAGTCGTGAGGGAGGTGAGGCTCGAGTTCTCGATCAGCCCCGCAGCGCGGAGCTGAAGATCCCGGGCAGCTTCGCGAACGAGGGCGCGGCCGAGAAGCGGCTCAGCCGCTCGCCGGTCACCGCCGCGGTCTTGTTGTTCACGAACCACGGCGGCTTCGGAGTCAGTGTCCACTCGCCATGCAGGATCGAGCGCGGCGCGGGACGGAAAGGTCCGGTCACGACCGTCCTTTCGGGTCGAGCCAACAAGAGCGTGTTGTGAACCACGCCACGACCGCTCTGGATGTCATCAAGCGGATGACCGGGGAAGGCTCCCCAGGTCGCGTTCGCCGTCAGATAGCCGACCCCGGTCCACGCGTTCACGCCGATGGTTCCGTAGTGCAGACCGGCGAGGATCTGCTCGAACTCACCGATCCTGCGACGGTCCGACGGCTTGATGATGATGTTCGCCCCCAAGGTTCCACGCAGGCGCTCGTTCGCGGCGTCGACCGCCCGCCTCAGGAAATCGCTTCCCTGGCCAGGCAGTTCCGTCACGCCGAGGACGGGTGCGAAGTACTCCGTGCTGCAGGCGACCTCGGCAGGATCGTCGAGCTTCAGGCCCGTGAGCAGCGTGCGCTCGGGCGTGCCACCGGTCTCGATCGCGGCACCGGGATGGGTCTCGCGAGCCAGCGCGACACGATCGGCCGACCCGGGGTACCAGGCCGGACGACTGGGGGCGGCCGCGTAGGCACGTCGCAGCTCCGCGAGGAAGGCGTCCTTCTGATCCCAGTCGGAGCTGACGACGACCATCTGGGCGGCGATGCAGTTCGAGCCCGAGTTATGCAGCCGCTGCGTGGCGACGTGCTGCGCCTGAAAGCGGAGGTCCGCCTTGGACCAGCGACCGGGCACGATGATCACCGGCGCGACCCCGCCGAGCTCGCTCGACATGGGCTTGGTCAGCTTCGGAGTGTTGGCCGCTTTGTTCGCGGCCTGCTCGTCGCCTACGCCCCACACGATCGCGTCGTGGGTCTGCTCGCTGCCGGTCATGTGGACCGCGGCGACTCCGGGGTGCTGAGCAAGGACGCCGCCGAGCTCGATCCCGCCGGACAGGATCTCGACCGCACCGAGCTCGATGAAGGGCGCGAAGATCGCCTCGAATACCGGCTTGAGCGGATCAGTGATCGGGTTGAGCTTGAGCGCCACGACCCGGTTCTCCGCATAGAGCTGGTAGAGCGTGTCCAGCGGCGCGATCGAGAAGATATTGCCGGCGCCGAGCACCAGGCTGACGCCGCGGGTCCCGGCGGGATCCAACAGCCCCAGGCCGGCGGTGCGGCGGGCGTCCTCCTCGGTCACGCCAGGCTCGAGCCAGACCTCCGCGGAGAAGCCGCTGAGAAGCAGTCGGTCGTAGACGGTGTGCGGAAGCACCTCGACCGCAACCCGATCGCCGGGAACCTTGCGGGAGCTGAAGCCATCCATGGCCGACTTGCCCGCGATCAGCCGCTGCACGGTCTGACGCAAAGTGTCGAGGCTTGCCAGCGTCGCCCAGGGACCCGAGATCCACTCCTCGCCGACCAGCGGGCTCCCCGCCGGCACCTGCTTGATCTCGGCGGTGATCGCGACCCACTCGGCGGAATGGGCGTCGACCAACTCGACCATGCGAGCGAGCAGTTGCTCGCGCGAGGCCAGGTCCAGCGCCGCCCACGCCTTCTCGCCCGCCGTGAGTCGCTCGACGATCGCGTCCGCCTGCTCGTTCACTGTCGTCATCGGGTACCTCGGATCAGGTCGGCGGCCTTCTCGCCGACCATGACGGTCGGCGTGTGCGTGTTGCCGTGCGTGATCGCAGGGAACACCGAAGCATCGGCCACGCGGAGCCCTGCCACTCCGTGCACCCGCAGGGACGAATCGAGCACACCTTCAGTCTCGCTCCCCATCCGTGCTGTGCAAGCGGGGTGATAGGTGTGCTCGACGCTGCGCCGGATCTCGGCCTCGATCTCGGCCTTCGACTGCACGTGTGCACCCGGGTGGATCTCCTTGCCGACGCCGCCCTCGGCGCTGACGTTGGCGATGACCTCGCGGGCACGCTCGACGCCGGCGACCATCGCCTCCATGTCCTCGGGCGCCGAGAAGTAGTCGAAGCGCACCTTCGGCTTGGCCAGCGGGTCGGCGCTGCCGAGCCGGACCTCGCCCCTGCTCTGGGCCCCGACCATCGAGCACCCGATGCCGAACGCCGGCGTCGGGTGGGTGTCGAAGCCGTGGTTCCAGAAGAAGCCGGGCGCCAGGATGAACTGCATGGACGGCGCTGAGTCGCCGTTGCGGGTGTGGAAGAACGCGCTGCCTTCGCCCACGTTCGAGGTCAGCATGCCGCGACGCTGGGTCAGGTACTTGATGAGCTGGCTCGGGCGCTCGGCCTCGGCGAGGGTCCCCTTGGCGGACGTCTCGACGTTGACCAGGTACATCGGGTGATCCATCAGGTGACTGCCGACGTTGGCGTTGTCGACGATCACCTCGACGCCGTGCTCGCGCAGGTGGTCCGCGGGACCGATCCCCGAGAGCATCAGGAGCTGCGGCGTTCCGAAGGCTCCTGCCGACAGCACGACCTCGCGATCCGCGCGAACCGTCTCGACGGAGCCTCCGCGCTGGACCTCGACACCGACCGCTCGACCGCCCTCGAGGACCACGCGACGAGCGTGGGCGCCGGACCAGATGGTGAGGTTGGGGCGCTTGCGTGCCGGCGCGAGGTAGCCGTCGTAGGTGGTCCATCGGCGGCCGCGGTGCTGGTTGGTCTGGTTGTAGCCGACGCCCAGCTGCTCGGCGCCGTTGAAGTCATCGTTGCGCGGAATGCCGGTGGCCATCGCTGCGTCGATGAGGGCGCCGGTCAGTGGGGTCGGGGTCCGCAGGTCCTCGATGTATAGCGGGCCGTCGCCGCCGTGGAACGCATCGGCGCCGCGGGAGTTGCTCTCCATCTTCTTGAAGTAGGGGAGCACCTCGTCGTAGGACCAGCCCTTGGCGCCGCCGTCGGCCCAACCGTCGTAGTCGGCGCGGTTGCCGCGGATGTAGATCATCGCGTTGGTGCCGCTCGTGCCGCCGAGCATCTTGCCGCGGGGGTGATAGATCCGCCGGTCGTTCAGGTAGGGCTCCGGCTCGGTCTCGTAGTCCCAGTCGAGCTTGCCCTTGAACTGCTTGGCGAAGGCCGCGGGGATCTGCACGTTCAGGTTCCGGCTGCTGCCGCCCGCCTCGAGCAGCAGCACCTTGACGCCCGGGTCCTCGGAGAGCCGCGCTGCGACGACCGCGCCCGCCGATCCCGACCCGACGATGATGTAGTCGTAGCCCATTTGTGGCCCTCTCCAGAGACGTAGGTGATCCAAGCCACTCTTCCATGGGAGTGCGTCGACCGTCCTTGTTGCGAACTCCAAACCGACGGGCCAGGCTTGGAGGCGTCCACAGGGACAGGCTGGCCGATCTTCGCGACGCTGGCCCAATGCTGATGACCGCGGAAGGCACACGGATCGTGGATACGGCCATGGACGTCTGGGTCTCCGGATTCGTGCACGACTCCGGAGACCCGGCGCGCGCTCGCCAGTTCGTCGACGCGATCGACGCGGAGATCATGCAGGCCATCCCCGAGATCGCCGCCGATCCGGTGCTGGTCGCCGACCTCCACCAGAGCACGCGGGCGCAGTGGATGGCCTGGCTGAACAACCTGCGCCGATCCGAGCACGGCCTCGACCTACCCCCGCAGGCAGTCGACCTCGCGCGATCCCTCGCGCGTCGGGGCAAGGAGGTCGGCGTCCTCCTCAAGGTCTACCTGACCGCGCACCACGGAGTCTTCGCGTTCCTCGGCGACGTCGTGGACCAGCTCGGTGAGGACGATCCACCGCGCGACCAGGTGCTCAAGCTCCTCTGGGGTCGCGCGGACCGGTGGATGGACGAGTCGCTGGAGAGCCTCATCAAGACCTTCTTCGAGGAGCGCGAACGCGTCCGGGAGGGGACGCGCGCTCGGCGGGCGGAGCTGATCGAGAAGCTGCTCTCGGGCGAGGAGGTGGATGCGACCGCCGCCGGCGCGGTGCTCGGCCGGCCGCTGCGACAGTGGCACGTCGCCTTCATCGTGTGGAGCCCGGGCGTCGACGCCTCGACGTCCGATGCCCTCCACGTCTGCGCTGACCAGGTGGCCCGATGCCTCCCCGGCGGGGCATTGCTGACCTCGCTCGTCGGCAGCCGAGACCTCTGGTGCTGGGTGACGATGCCGTCCGAGCCCGACGCGGACTTCCGCCAGAGGATCGCAGAGGCGATCGGTGAGGGCCCTCAGGTCGCCCTCGGCCTTCCCGCGGCGGGCGCCGCCGGATTCCGCACGAGTCATCTCGAGGCGCGCTCGGCACAAGAGCTGGCGATGGCGGCACCGCACGCCCCGATGCTGGTGGACTACTACGCCACCGAGATGCTCTGCCTGGCCCTGGAGCGACCCGACGCGCTGCGTCGGATGGTGCAGCGCGAGGTCGGGGCGCTCTGCGGATCCGACAAGAATCTGGCGGCGATCCGGGAGACGGTGCTGACCTATGTGACCTGCCGCATGAACGTCGAAGCCGCGGCCAAGCAGCTGTTCGTGCACAGCAACACGGTCCGCTATCGGCTGGCGCGCGCGGAGGAGCTGTTGGGACATCCGCTGGCCGATCGAGCGCGGCACGTGGAGCTCGCCCTCCAGTACGTCGCTCTGTTCGGGGCGTGAGGGACGCCCCAACCCCCTGCAGAAACATGCATTGCATGTTCCGGTCACGCCCCGCATGCCTGATGGGGCACCCGGGTAACGGAGACTGGAGAACTCCTGAGGGTTTTGGGAGTTGGGGACAGGTCCGATGTGGAGGGGCGAAAGTTGAAGAAGACACTCAAGGTTCTGGCCGCCACGGTCGCGATCTGGGGGGTTACCGGTGTTGGTGTGGTGCAGGCGGCTCCTAGTCACCATGGCGCAAGCCATCTGCGGGGAGACGGCTCCGTAAAGGTCGTCGCCTTCGACACGGGTTGGGGCCCGTAGACGACCCGTCATTCAGCGGCTGAGTCGCCCTCTCCGGGGTGGCTCGGCCGCTCTTCCATTCCCATGGCGTAACCGAGTTGGAACCGCGTCTCCACGGCATATTCAGCCTTCAGCGCCGCCACGTAGTTCGCGTAGGTGCGAACGCCAACGCCCATCCGCTTGGCGCTCGCCGAGTCGCTGTGTCCTTCGGCCAGGAGCCGCTTGGTCATCTCCCGCACGTCATCGGCGATGCTGCGCTCGGTCTGCTCCTGGCGGTCGACGAACGGCGTCCCCCGCTCCCAGTAGCGCTCGAACACGTCCACCAGATAGCTGACCAGCCCCGGCTCGTGTATCGCGATGGCGATCGCTGAGCCCTCCGGGCCGGGCACGACGGCCAACCGGCGATCGACGACGATCAGGCGCTTGAAGAACTCGTCGAGCGTCCGGACCTGGGCGCCCCTGCGGGTCACCTCCGCCACGTAGTCCTGAGTGCTGGAACTGCGCCTGGCGGAGTGCTGGTACAGCGTGCGGAGGCTGACCCCGCGCTCGAGCGCACGGGTGTCGCGTTCAATGGCCTGGGCGAGCTGATCGCTCGGCCGGGCGCCAGCGGGCTGGGCGGTGAGCAGTTCCGTCTGGGCGTCGCCGACCACCGACTCCAGGAAGCGGTTGATGTTCCCCCAACCGCCGATCCGGGTGAGGGGCTCGTCGTCGAGTGCGTGCTGCCGATACGCCTGGCCCAGGTCCGAGAAGGTGCTGGCCCACCGAGCCGACTCCGACATCAGCTCCGCGGCGCGCATGCCGAGCGGCGCCACCACTCGTGCCTGGACAAGTGCCGGGTCGACCGGCAGCCAGCCGTCGCTCGCTTCGCTCAGGAGGCCGTTGTCGACGAGGAACTCCAGGGCTTCGCGGTCCCCTGAATCGGCGCTGTAGAGCCCTTCGTCATCGGGGATCGCGCCGCGCTCGACGGCCTCCCGGTAGATCTCGCCGGCACGCTGCTCCAACAGCGCGCGCTCGGCAGGCCCGAACTCGGACGACGATGGACTCACATCCGCATTCTGCCGCAGCAGCGGTTGGTTGCGGCCTGGTCCTGCTGGGTTCTGCAGTGCAGGAACGTGCGGGCCGCTCGCTCTCGAACGGGCCGCATCGGCCGTGCTTCCATGGAGTTGTTCCCTTCCAGGGGAGGCGCCCGGCATTCATTGCGGACCGAGCGCTTCCTGCAAACTGTGCTCGCGGGGTCGGCCCCAATTCCCCCCGATCGAGGTCTCCGCCAGAGGGCCTCGGTGACCGACCCCGCGAGGGCACAGAACTCCGCGGAATGCCCGCGTCGAGTGACTTTTCCTCTTTTCCAGACAGCGGTGAAATCCCCAAATACGCTTTTCCGCGGGAGAGGGAGGCCGCTTACAAAGCGGGCGCGGGGAGGAACACGTCAGCATTCGAGCGAACCCTTCCGAGAAGTTTCTGTTATTGGGAGGGATCGACATGAGACGTCGACTTTTAGCGTCTGCGGCCGTTTTGTTGGCCGTTGGCGCATCAATGTTTGTGGGTTCTGCCGCTCAGGCGGCGTTCCCCTTCTATGGCGGCGCGATCTGCGCCGGCACACCGCTCGTCGCCAGCACGGCCAAGACGTGCACCTTCGACGACGAGTTCAACGGCACCAGGCTGAACACGCTGCTCTGGACGCCGACGACCACGGCTTCGACCGGATACCGCGTCGGGCCCGAGTGCTACGTGAACAACAGCTCCACCATCTCGGTGAGCGGCGGTTCGCTGCACCTCACCACCAACCAGTTGGCTCAGCCGGCGGCCTGCAAGCTGCCCGACGGCACGTCCTACCAGACGTCGTACACCTCGGGCATGGTCAGCACGCTGAACAACTTCTCGCAGACCGGTGGTCACTACGAGGTGCGTGCGCGCTTCCCCAACATCACGGTGCCCGGTACGCACAGCGCCATCTGGTTGTACCCGGCCAAGCAGTGGTACGGGATCGGCAGCTCGGGTGAGATCGACATGGTCGAGCGCTACAGCGTCTGGCCGGGCAGCGGGGTCTCCAGCCTCGTCTACCCCAACGCGCTGAGCACCAACAAGGCGATCTCGCACTACTGCACGTTCAGCAACCCGGGCGACTACCACGTCTACTCGTTGGACTGGACGGCATCGTCGATGACGTTCAGCTACGACAGCACTCCGTGCTGGACCACGACCTGGTCCCCGTTGGCGCCGCTGCTCGGCCTGGCACCGTTCGACAAGCCCTTCTTCGTCTGCCTGACCGAGGCGATGGGTACGTCGTTCAACTCGCTCGACCCGTCGGCTCAGCTGCCTCTGACGATGGACGTGGACTACGTGCGAGTCTGGAAGTAAGGGACCATGGCTGCGTAGGGCCAATCCGCGCGCAGCCGCGGTCCAGTGAAGGGGCGTGATGAGCAATGGCTGATCACGCCCCTCACCACGACCACAGCCACGCGCATGGGATCGCGACCGACGCGAGTCGCGGGTACCTGACGGCCGCGCTCGGTCTGCTCGCCGCCTTCATGGTCGGCGAGGTGATCACGGCGATCCTGGCCCAGTCGCTGGCGCTGTTCTCGGACGCCGGCCACATGCTCACCGACGCCGGCGCGATCGCGGTCGCGCTCTGGGCGATGCGCCTGGCGGCCATGCCCGCCACGCAGCGCTGGACCTACGGCCTCAAGCGCGCGGAGATCCTGTCGGCGGCTGGCAACGGCATCACCATGCTGGTGGTGTCGGGCATCGTCCTGGTCGAGGCGATCCGACGGCTCGCATCGGCCAACCCTGAGGTCGCCGGCGTTCCCGTGCTCGTGGTGGCTGCCATCGGGTGCGTGGTCAACGTCGGCGTGGCCTGGCTCGTCTCGAAGGCGAACCGGTCGAGCCTCAACGTCGAGGGTGCCTACCAGCACATCCTCACCGACCTCTTCGGGTTCATCGCCACGCTGATCGCGGGCATCGTGATCGTGACGACCGGGTGGACCAAGGCAGACTCAGTCGCCTCGCTCGTGGTGGTCGCGCTCATGGTGCGCGCGTCCTGGGGACTGCTCAGGGACGCCGGGCACATCCTGCTCGAGGGAGCCCCCGATGGCGTCGACCTCGACGCGGTCCGCACTCATCTCCTCGACATCGATCATGTGGTCGACGTGCACGACATGCACGCCTGGAGCATCACCTCGGGGCTCCCCACGCTGTCGGCACACGTGGTGCTCGACGACTCCTGCTTCACCGACGCGCACGCGCCTCAACTGCTCGACCAGGTGCAGGGCTGCCTGGCCCACCACTTCGACGTCGAGCACTCGACGTTCCAGTTCGAGCCTGCCAGTCATCTGGAGCACGAGGCCGGCGCCCACTAGCGCTGGCACAATGGCGGCGTGCGTGTGGTCGTCCTCACTGGTGCCGGGGTCTCGGCGGAGTCGGGCCTACGGACGTTCCGCGACTCCGATGGTCTGGGGGAGGGCTACAGCGTCGACGAGGTGGCGACCCCCGAGGGTTTCGCCCAGAACCCCGAGCTCGTGCAGCGCTTCTACGACGAGCGCCGCGCGCAGCTCGGAATCGTGGAACCGAACGCCGCCCACAAGGCGCTCGCCCGGCTGGAATCGGTGCTCGGCGACGACTTCCTCCTCGTCACGCAGAACGTCGACGACCTGCATGAGCGCGCCGGATCCAAGCGCGTGCTGCACATGCACGGCGAACTCCAGTCCGCGTGGTGCACCACCTGCGACCAGCGCATGCGTTGGACCGGGACGCTCGTCGACGAGCCCGCATGCCTCGGTTGCGGTGCGCGCACGCTGAGGCCCGACATCGTCTGGTTCGGTGAGATGCCTTACGGCATGGACGACATCGACCGCGCCCTGCGGCGCGTGGACACCTTCGTCTCGATCGGAACCTCCGGGAACGTGTATCCGGCGGCGGGTTTCGCGGCCTTCGCCCGAGCGGTAGGCGCGCACACCGTCGAACTCAACCTGGAACCGAGCCTCGGGATCGACGACTTCCTCGAGCACCACCACGGTCCAGCCGGCACGGTCGTGCCCGCCTGGGTCGAGCGCTTTCTGGAGAAGCAGGAGCTGCGGTGACGAACGTGTCCGTCGAGGACACGAGTTTCGTGATTTTCGGCTAGCCCGTTTCGGGTCGATCTGCGACCATCAACCTGTGACCGAAGAGGTTGAGGCCGTAGACCTCGCTGTCGTCGCTTACCGCGACGAGGGTGTCTGGTACCTCCAGGAGCTGCGGGCGACTGCGCTCGAGTCGGTCGACTCGATCGGCAAGGAGCTCCGCCGCTACCCCGGAGAGACCGGCGCACTGGCGCTGATCTCCGTCGACGAGGACTTCGTTCTCCTCGTCCGTGCGCAGGGCGCTCTCATCACCGTGCTCCTCTCCGACGCGAGTGCGGCGACCGACTGGGAGCTGGCCCGCTCGGCCGTCGACCACCTCGGGCTCATCGTGGATGACGACGACGACCAGGCTCCGGCGGGCGACCTCTCGATCGTGGCGGACATGGGGTACTCGGCCCAGGAGATGGGCGAGCTCATGGACGACTTCGACCTGTACCCCGACGAGGTGCTGAGCACGATCGCCGAGCGTCTCGGCTTCGGCGACCGGTTCGACGAGATGGCCGGACTCTCTGCTTGAGCAACGAACGCTGGCTTTCCGCGATGCGGGAGGCGCTCGACGAGGCATCCCTCGCGCTCACCACGGGTGACGTTCCCATCGGTGCTGTGGTTCTCGACGCCGACGGCGTTGTGATCGGTGCTGGGCACAACGTGCGCGAGGCCCAGGGTGACCCGACCGGACATGCCGAGGTGGTCGCGCTGCGGGCCGCCGCCGCCGCTCGAGGCGAGTGGCGACTCGAGGGATGCACGCTCGTGGTCACGCTGGAGCCCTGCACGATGTGCGCGGGTGCCGCGGTGCTGTCGCGGGTGGAGCGCGTGGTCTTCGGCGCTTTCGATGACAAGGCCGGTGCCGCCGGAAGTCTGTGGGACGTCGTGCGCGACCGGCGGCTGAATCACCGACCCGAGGTGATCGCCGGCGTCTTGGGCGAGGAGTCGACCGCATTGCTGGAGAAGTTCTTCGCTCGACAGCGCCATTGACGGAGGTTGAGGAGTCGCGGAGCGACGACGCGTTACTGGCCCGACCTCAGGTGCTCTTCAGGTTCCGTGCAAGGATCGCCGCATGCGTTTTCGCCCTGCTGTCGCCGCTGCTGCCATCCCGATCCTCGCCCTGACCCTCGCGGCCTGCGGTGAATCGGCGGTCGACAAATACGTCAAAACCGCGCCAGCCAAGGTCGACCAGGACATGCGGGACGGATTGACCGCGCTGAAGTCGGTGCACGTTCACACCGTCCAGCAGGGCACGTCGGGCACGTTCACGATCGACATGAGCATCGACAGCACGGGTCGCTGCGTCGGCACGCTGGCGCAGGGGACGATGACGCTGCAACTCGTCGGGTTGGGTGCCGGCAAGGTGTACGCCAAGGGCAGCGGCGACTTCTGGGCGAGCGAGGGCGCGAGCGCCACCGACGCCGCCAAGCTCGCCGACAAGTGGGTCACCGGACTGCCGCAGAACCTGTTCACGGACGCCTGCGGAACCCAGGGTCTGATCAAGTCCTACAAGACGAACAGCGTGAGCCAGGACAAGCCGAAGGTGCTCGGCAAGACCAAGATCGATGGGGTGGACGCGGTCAATCTGCAGATCACCCTGAACGGAACCAAGGTCACGCTCGCCATCTCTGCCAGCAGCCCGCACCGCATCCTCAAGGTGACCGCGGCCAGCGTGAAGCTGACGACGCTGTACACGAAGTTCGACGAGCCCGTTCGGGCGACCGCGCCGAGTGGTGCTCAGGACATCAGCAAGCTCGCGCCGTCCAAGTAGCGATTTCTCGCCGCGCCGCCCGGTGCAGTAATCTCTCCGGCGGTGGCGTGTCCGAGCGGCCGAAGGTGCATCACTCGAAATGATGTGTGGGGTCAAACCCACCGTGGGTTCAAATCCCACCGCCACCGCGTTTGAAATGGCAAGGTCCGAGCCCATGTTCATGGGTTCGGACCTTGTTTCATTTCTGCTCCGGAACGACGAGCCTTGTGAGTCGCCCTGCGATCGAGGTGACGTCGGGAACGCGCCGCGTGGCGACGTCGAGGACCAGGTCGAACAGCTCATCGTCGGATGCCTGACGCAACGAGCGGCCGTTGAGCCCATAGAACAAGTACACCGCGAGCAGCCCCAGGCGCTTGTTGCCGTCGACTAGAGCGTGATTGCCGACCAGCGAGGCGAGGAGTGCCGCCGACTTCTGGTCAAGGTCGGGGTACGCGTCTTCACCGAAGACGCTGGCTCGGGGTCGTGCCAGTGCCGATTCCAGAAGACCGTAGTCGCGCACGTCGGCCGGCCGGCCATGGATCGCCTCCGCCGCCGCTAGGAGGTCGTCGAGATCGAGATAGACGACGTCCTGGCTCATGCGTCAGCGAGCCGGGCGAGCAGGTCGGCCCGTTCCGCCATGAACTCGTCGATCAACCCATCCCGACGCCGTGTGCGGCGGGAGGTGTATTCGTCGATCGCTGCGAGCGCCACGGCCTGCATTGACCGACCTTCCACCTCCGCCGCCTTCCGGAGCGCTTCGGTCTGCTCGGGTGTAAGTCGCAGGGTCATGGCCATAACCACATGGTATCAGGCGATACCAGATCGGGACGGAAGCCTTGGTGCGGCCCCATCCCGAGAGCTAGAGGGCTCGCTCGGCGGACACCTTGCCGAGGGCGATCAGACCGTTCCGCAGATGAAGCGCGAGGCTCGCCGGGTCGGTCGGCAGTCGGTCGCCCACGTTGCCGGTCAGGTACAGAGTGGCCAGCCCGTGGCATAGCGACCAGCCGACTGCGACGAGCCCCGTGACGTCGTCGATCTCCCACTCCTCGGCCAGTTCTGCAGCGCTGGACTCGAGGAGAGCGAAGGCCGCTTCGCGCGCCTCGACGAGGGCCGGATCGTCGGTCCGATAGAGGCCTGGGCGGTACATGACCTCGAAGTAGCCCGGATGAGTGAGGGCGAACGTGACGTACGCGGCGCCGCCATCCAAGAACCCGAACGGTCCGTGTGCGGCCGGCGCGATCGCGTCGGTCGTCATGCGGAAGCCGTCGGTGGCGATCGCGGTGAAGACCCCGGTCTTGTCGCCGAAGTGGTGAGCGGGCGCCGCGTGTGAGACGCCGGCTCGCCGGGCGATCTCCCGCATGCTGACCGCCGCTGCCCCCACCGCCTCGACCTCGGCCACCGCGGCATCGATGAGCGCCGCACGCAGAGAGCCGTGGTGATAGGGCTTCGAGGCGGTCATGGCTGCAGGGTAGCGCGATCTTGCCATTGACAAGTTCACCGCAACACGCAGAAACTAGTCACTGTCAAGATCAAGGAGGCCCGGCCGTGGCTCGTACCGTCAGCAAGGGCAAGCTCGGGGGATACGCCGGTGTTCTCAGCATCGTGATCGCGTTGGTCGGAACGGTGTTCCTGCCGATCTGGGAGTTTCCGGCGACGGCGGCCAGCTCCGCACAGATCAGCGCCTACTTCACCGATCATCGAACGGCCGCGCAGATCATGATGGTCTGCTACACGGTTGCGGTCACGCTCTGGCTAGTACTCGGCGCCTGCGTCTGGGCGCGTCTTCGGGCGGCTCTTTCCCTCGACTCGGTTGTGCCCACGTGC
>JBQCDC010000120.1:0-32308 GCA_051961575.1 Marmoricola sp. | reverse complement strand
GGGTCAGAACGCGGAGTCGCTCGGTCTGACCGGCGAGGAGACCTTCTCGGTCACCGGCATCACCGAGCTGAACGAGGGACGCACGCCGCGGACGGTCAAGGTCAAGGCTGGGGATGTCGAGTTCGACGCGGTTGTCCGTATCGACACTCCTGGTGAGGCGAACTACTACCGCAACGGCGGCATCTTGCAGTTCGTGCTGCGGAACCTCGTTAACGCCTGAGGCTTGTTGGTGGGGCTGTGCTCGCCGCCCGAGGTTGGGGCGCACAGCCCTACCCCTCTAGCCGTGTCGACCGGCCTGTCGCGTCGCGCCATGCCGTCGCCACGCCGTCGTGGGAGTGCTCGCCAACCTCGACCGTCGAGCACAGCCTCGGCCCCCGGCGGGCGCAGCCTCACCTCGGCTACTTCATGCCGGTGGCGCGTAGGTAGGTGAGGACGGCGACGACGCGGCGGTTCTCGTCGGCGGAGTCGAGGCGTAGGCGTTCGTAGATCTCGCGGATGCGGCCCTCGACTGTGCGGGGGGAGATGTAGAGCTTCAGGGCGATGGCGTCGTTGTCGAGGCCGGTGGCCATGAGTTCGAGGACTTCGACGTGGCGGGGGCCGAGGTCTTTCACCGAGATACTCGGCTTGGACATGATGTTGGGGTCGACGACGACTCCGCCGCAGGCGACGTGGCGGATTGCTGAGACCAGGTAGTCCCGGTCTCGTGCGCTGTCCGAGAGGACGAAGCCGACTCCGCTCGCGACGACGGGGGCTGCCTGATAGACCGGCAGCTCGGCGTCCTGGAAGACCAGCATCAGGCCGACTGACGGGTGGGCCGCTCGGATCGTTGCGAAGGACATCAGGTGGTGGAGTCGCGTGGGGCGGTCCTTGGGGAGCACCGCCACGATCACGCTCGGTGTCACGCTGTCGGCCGTCTCGGGAAGGGCCGCGAGGCAGGACGCGCGGTGGACGGTGAATCCCTCGTCGCGTAACCACGTGTCGAGATCCTCGAACTCGTGGTCGAGATCGTCCGCCAAGGCGGTGATCGCCGAGGGTGGGGAAGCGTCACTACGCAAGGGGGCGCCTCATATCTGATGTGGCCCCCACCGATACGTCAACGTTCACTTGAACGCTTCCACCCCGCACAGAGTCACGGCAAGCCCTGTCCCGTCGGTCGGGCAACGATCAGTCGCCGACCTCTAAGATTGGCTCTATGGCGCATCTGGCGAAGATCTCGGGTCCGGCGGACCTTCAGGGGCTGGATGCGCGTGAGCTCGACGAGCTCGCGGTCGAGATTCGCGACGAGCTCGTGCGCACCTGTGCGCCTCGCGGCGGGCATCTGGGCCCGAACCTCGGCGTGGTCGAGCTCACGATCGCGCTGCACCGGGTCTTCGAGTCTCCCCGGGACAAGATCGTCTTCGACACCGGTCACCAGGCCTACGTCCACAAGATGCTCACCGGGCGCGCCGACCGGTTCGACAGCCTGCGCATGGAGGGCGGCATCTCCGGCTACCCGAATCCGGCCGAGTCGAAGCACGATCTGGTCGAGAACTCGCACGCCTCAACCTCGCTGTCGTACGCCGACGGACTCTCGAAGGCGTATGCGCTGCGCGGCGAGGACCGCCACGTGGTCGCGGTCATCGGCGATGGTGCGCTCACCGGCGGCATGGCCTGGGAGGCCCTCAACAACATCTCGGCCGACAACGATCGCAAGCTGGTCATCGTCGTCAACGACAACGGGCGCTCCTACATGCCGACCGTCGGCGGATTGGCCGCGCACTTGGCGTCGCTGCGCACCAACCCACGCTACGAGCAGGTGCTCGACGTCGTGAAGAACCGCCTGAACAGCATCGGCGGGGTAGGCCCGGCGGTGTACGACGCGCTCCACGCCATCAAGAAGGGCATGAAGGACGCCCTCGCACCCCAGGGCCTGTTCGAGGACCTCGGCCTGAAGTACGTCGGACCCGTGGACGGTCACGACCGCGCCGCGCTGGAGCACGCACTCGCCGCTGCCAAGCGTTTCGGCGGTCCCGTGATCGTGCATGCCCTCACCAAGAAGGGCTTCGGGTACGACCCGGCAGAGCGGCATGAGGCCGATCAGTTCCACCAGATCGGCGCCTTCGACCCCGAGACCGGCGAGGCGAGCCCCAAGGGCCGCAGCTGGACCGAGCACTTCTCCGAGGAGATGGTCGTTCTCGGTGGTGAGCGCCCCGACATCGTGGCGATCACGGCCGCGATGCTCTACCCGGTTGGTCTCGACAAGTTCGCCGCGACCTATCCCGAGCGTGTCTTCGACGTGGGCATCGCCGAGCAGCACGCGGTCACCAGCGCCGCAGGTCTCGCCATGGGTGGCATGCACCCGGTGGTCGCGATCTATGCGACGTTCATGAACCGTGCGTTCGACCAGGTGCTGATGGACGTGGCGCTGCATCGATGCGGCGTGACCTTCGTGCTCGACCGAGCCGGCATCACCGGAAACGACGGCCCCAGCCACAACGGCATGTGGGATCTCTCGATCTTCCAGGTCGTCCCCGGACTCCGCATCGCGGCGCCGCGCGATGGTGCCCGTGTTCGTGAACTGTTGCGCGAGGCCGTCGCCGTCAACGACGCGCCCACGATGGTGCGTATCGCCAAGGGTGCGCCGCCTGCGGACATTCCCGCGGTCGGCTCCTTGGGTCGATGCGACGTCGTTGCCCGCCAGGGCGCGAAGGACGTGCTGCTGGTCGCCGTGGGCGCCATGGTCGCGCCAGCAGTCGACGTCGCGGAGCGGTTGCGCGACCAGGGCATCGGCGTCACGGTGATCGACCCGCGGTGGGTGAAGCCCCTGGACTCCGCGCTCGTTCAGGCCGCGGCCGACTACCGACTCGTCGTCAGCGTCGAGGACAACGGCGTCGTCGGAGGCGTCGGATCGATGCTTCGGCAAGCGATCGCCGACGCAGGCATCGCCACTCCCACGCGCTGCTTCGGCATTCCGCAGGAGTTCTTCGACCACGCAGAACGTAACGCCGTGCTTGAGCGCGTGGGTCTGACGCCTCAGGCCCTTGCCCGGGCCATCGTCGAGGAGGTCACCGCACGGACGCCTCATGACGGCGCTCTGCTCAACATTGAGTAAGCGCTCGTCGCTCGCAAGCGCGGGCGTCCTCGCGGTGGTATCGGCTCTGCTCGCAGCTTGCGGCACGGCGGCGGGTCCGGCGCCCGTTCCACGCACCACCGTGAGCCAGACGACGCAGCGGGTCGCACCCGTGGTCGCCCAGCAGGCGCTGCTCCGCGCCCGCGCCGAGGGCATCCGCACCCACAATCTGACGCTGTTCCTGAGTGGTGACGACCCGACGCAGAAGGCGTTCATCGAGCGCGACCGCCGGTACTTCGCCGCCGTCGCGGCGCTGCCTTGGGCCACCTTCAGCTATCGGGTGACGACGACGCCATGGCCGCAGCAGCTCATCGATCGTCACTGGGGCGCAGTCGTGCGCCTGCCGCAGGTCGTCCTCACCACCCAGCTCGCCGGCTTCGACACCAATCCGGTGTCACGCACGACCGGATTCGCCTTCGTGACGCACGGAGGCCGGACCTTCATCGCCTCGGACCGGACGATCCACGACCACCTTTTCCCGGGATACCAGCCGGATCCGTGGGACGTCGAGCCGGTGACGGTGGTCCGCTCAGCCAACGCGATCGGGGTGTTCGACAACGGCGCACTGGCGCAGCAGCAGGCGATCATGGCGACCCTCGGCAAGGCCATCGCGGGAGTATCGAAGGACGTTCCCTATCCCTGGACCAAGAACGTGGTGCTCTACGCGATGACGGGGTCGGGCTTCCCGACCGCGCTCACGGCGATGGGCGGCGGCGATCTGGCCCACCTCGGGGCGGTGACCTACCCGCTGGACCCGAACGCCCCGGGCGCCGACAGCCGGGTTCTGCTGCTCGACGACGCGCTCAACAGCGGATCGACCAGCCTCTCGCGCACCATCCGGCACGAGGTCACCCACGTCGCACTGGGTGACGAGTCGAACGGGGTCCCGCTCTGGTTGATCGAGGGGATCGCGGAGTACGAGGGCGCCAAGTCGGTGCCCGCCGCGCAGCGACGGATCTCCGAGGTGGCGATCCAACGAGCGGGGCAGCGCATCACGGGCATGCCCGCGAGTGCCACCTTCCACGATGCCGATCAGGACTGGCACTACGCCGTGAGCTGGATGGCATGCCAGTACATCGTCCAGACCGGGGGAGAGCCGTTGCTGTGGTCACTGCTCGACGCCCTGTACAACGGCGGCCTCGGCACGACCGACGCCCACCAGGACCTCATCCTCGACCAGGTGCTGGGAATGAATAGTGCTCAGCTCGCTGTTCACGCAGTCGGGTTGATCAGGAGCACGTATGGATAGACGACGCTGGCTAGGCTGGGCCTCTAGGAATCAGAGCCACGATGAGGGGAGTCCGGTGGGCCAGAAGCGGCTTGTGCACATCGTCGATGACGTTCCGGAGCTGCGCAGCGGCACGGAGGCGGACGCGCCGGTCCTGCTGATCGCCATGGACGGTTTCCTCGATGCCGGCAACGCATCGGCACTCGCCGTCAGCCATCTTCAGGCTCTCGATGCCGGACGGGTGGTCGCGAGCTTCGACATCGACGAGCTGCACGACTACCGCGCCCGTCGGCCCCCGATGACCTTCATCGAGAACCGGTACGCCGACTTCGATGCGCCGCGCCTTGCGGTGCGTCTGGCCCGGGACGCGCAGGGAACGAACTTCCTGGTGCTCTCCGGTCCCGAGCCGGACATCCGCTGGGAGGCCTGGGCGCGCGCCGTGCGCGAGGTGGTCGAGGCGTTCGGCGTCCGTCTGCAGATCTCGATGGGTTCCGTTCCGATGGCGGTGCCGCACACCCGACCGGTCATGCTCACCAACCACGCCACGGTGGAGCGCCTGCTGGTGCAGGAGAACATGTGGTCCGGCGAGCTGCGCATCCCCTCGAGCGCGCAGTCGCTGCTCGAGCTGCGCATGGGGGAGTGGGGGCATGACTCGATGGGCTTCGTCGCGCACATCCCGCACTATCTGGCGCAGTTCGACTATCCGGAGGCATCGGTCGCGCTTCTGAGCGCGGTGGGCGAATCGGCCGGACTCGTGTGGGACCTCAGCGCTCTTCATGAGGCCGCCGCCGCGCGCCGGACGGAGATTGGGCAGCAGATTGCCGACTCCGATGACGTGCGCGAGGTCGTGTCCGGGCTCGAGCAGCAGTACGACGCGTTCGAGGCGGGCCGAGCGGGCAACTTGCTCGCCGACGACGCGCCCCTGCCGTCCGGCGACGAGCTGGGCGCTCAGTTCGAACAGTTCCTTGCAGACCTCGACGACAAGCGTGAGGACTGAGGATGCCGCGATCGGTGCAAGAGCTCATCGACCTGCTGGATCTGGAAGTTATCGAGGACAACCTGTTTCGTGGCCGTCAGCCCGACACCTCGATGCAGCGCGTCTTCGGCGGTCAGGTCGCCGCGCATGCCTTGGTGGCAGCGACGCGCACGGTGGACGCGGCCTACGCCGTGCACTCCCTGCACTCCTACTTCCTGCGGCCTGGAGACCCGACCGTCCCGATCGTCTACGACGTCGACGCCGTCCGCGACGGACGCAGCTTCGCCACGCGACGGGTGCTTGCTCGTCAGCATGGCCGACCCATCTTCGGGATGACCGCCAGCTTCCAGATTCCCGAGGAGGGGCTGGAGCATCAGGACGTGATGCCCACGGTGGCTCCGCCCGAGGACTGTGTCGACCTGATCGAGGCGGCTCGGCCCCAGAATGATCCGGAGGAGTGGGAGCGCGAGTGGTCGGCCCTGGATGTGCGCTGGGCAGGTGACTCGCGTCCGGGTGGACCGATGGCCGATCCGAGCTATCCCGCTCGTACGCGGCTGTGGATGCGCATCAACGGCGAACTGTCCGATGACCCGTTACTCCACCTCGCGTCCTTCACGTACGCGAGTGATCTCAGCCTGCTGGCGGCCGCGCTGGTTCCACACCAGCTGTACATCTCGTCACCGAACATGCAGGCGGCGTCGCTCGACCACGCGATCTGGTTCCACCGGCCCTTCCGGGCCGACGAATGGTGGCTCTACGACCAGACCTCGCCCTCCGCATCGGGAGGACGAGGTCTCGCGATCGCTCGTGTGTTCACCCAGGACGGCCGGCTCGTCGCCAGCGTCGCCCAAGAGGGCTTGATCCGCGTCCGCGGAGGTTGAGGAGCCGCCGAAGGCGGCGTCACGAAACCTAGCGGCTGCGCCCCACCACGTGCGGCGCACCGCTCTTCGGGTTGGTGAGTGAGAAGTCGATGCGGACCTGCCCTGAGCCTGACGAAGGGTCGACCACACGCGACCCGAAGGCCACGGTGCCCGGCAAGAACACCGGCTTCTTGAACTCGACCTCGACGGTCACGTCATCGGGCAGGCGCGTGGCGATGGCCGCGACGCAGCGCGCCTTCGTCCACATGCCGTGCGCGATCTGGCGGTTGAAGCCGAGCGCCTTGGCGGTGATCGGGTAGAGGTGGATCGGGTTCATGTCGCCCGACACCGCGCCGTAGGTGCGACCGAGGTTCGCCGGCAGCTTCCACTGAGTGCCAGTGCCCGGGATTACCTCGAACGACTCACCGGCCGGAGCGCTCTCGTCACCCTTGCCGATCCGCAGATAGGTCGAGGTCGACTCCCACACCGTCTCGCCGTCGGACTTCGCCGTGGCCAGCATGTCGAAGACCTTGCCCTTCGGGTGCGGCCGCAGGTTCGTGGCCGTCACCGAGACGTCGAGCGTCTCGCGCGCGGTCACCGGTCGGAGCTGGTGGATGGCGTTGCGCAGGTGCACCGTGCCGATGGCCGGATACGGGAACGCGCTGCTGGTCATGATGTCCATGTGCAGCGGGAACGCGAGCATGTGGATGTAGGTGAGCGGAATGCTGTCGCGGGTCTCGAACCCGCAGACGGACGCGTACTTCGCCACGTGCGCCGGATCGATCACGATGCCGGTGCGCTCGCGGGTGATGTCGTCGAAGGCGCCACCGGTCTTCTTGATGCCCGGGATCTGGTTGACGCCGGGCACCAGCGGAAGAGCCGCCTTGAGCATGACGGGAACAGCCATGTCAGGCTCCGAGCATCATCTGGCCGCAGACCCGGACGACGTTGCCGTTGACGGCGGTCGATCCGGGGGAGCAGTACCAGGCGATCGTCTCGGCGACGTCGACCGGC
The DNA here is from genome assembly GCA_051961575.1 of Marmoricola sp. Taxonomy (GTDB): domain Bacteria; phylum Actinomycetota; class Actinomycetes; order Propionibacteriales; family Nocardioidaceae; genus Marmoricola. The sequence continues at coordinate 25,121 of JBQCDC010000120.1, read as the reverse complement.
AGGCCGCCCTGCGCGAGGGCGTTGAGGCGCTGTCCCACCTCACGGGTCGCGAACGGAACCGCGGCGGTCATCTGGGTGATGATGAAGCCCGGCGCCACCGCGTTGATCGTGATGCCGTCCTTGAGCTCGCCGGCCAGGCTGTCGACGAAGCCGATCACGCCGGCCTTCGACGAGGCGTAGCTGGTCTGACCCAGGTTGCCGGCGATGCCGGCGATCGAGGCGACGCCGACGATGCGGCCGTTCTCGTTGATGACGTCCTGCTTCAGAAGCTCGGCGGTGATCAGCTCGGGCGCGAGCAGGTTGATGTCGAGAACCTTGCCGAAGCGCTCGGGTGTCTGGTTGGCGAGCTTCTTGTCCATCGTGACGCCGGCGTTGTGGATGACGAGGTCGACGCCGCCGTGCTTCTCCTTGAGTTGGTGCGCGATGCGCTGCGGCGCATCGGCCGACGTGATGTCAAGAGTGATCCAGTCACCGTCGAGCTCCTTCATGACGGTCTGCAGCTCGCTGGCGGCCTGCGGGACGTCGAGGCCGACGATCGTGGCGCCGTCGCGGTGCAGGACGCGGGCGATCTGCTCGCCGATGCCGCGCGAGGCGCCGGTGACGAGGGCGACCTTGCCGGCCAGCGGCTTGGTCTGGTCGTCCACGGCGACGGCCTTGGTGGTGCCGGTCAGACCGATGCGTGCGACCTGCCCCGAGACGTAGGCACTCTTGGGGGAGAGGAAGAAGGCGAGGGTGGACTCGATCGCGTTCTCCGCGCCAGGAGCGACGTAGACCAGGTTGACCGTCGAGCCCTTGCCGATCTCCTTGCCGAGCGAGCGGGTGAAGCCCTCGAGTGCGCGCTGGGCGATGCGCTCGGAGGTGGATGCGGTCTGGGTCGGGTTGGTGCCGAGCACCACGACGCGCGCGCAGTTCTTGAGGCTGCGGAGCTTCGGCGTGAAGAACTCCTGCAAGGTGACCAACTCGGAGACGTTCATGATGCCGGTCGCGTCGAAGACGAGGGCCTTGTACTTCTCGCCCTCGGTGATGTCGCCAACGCTCTCGACCGACAGGTTCTTGAGGGCTGCGGCGATCGAGTCGCCCAGGCGGCCGTTGCCACCGACGACAGCGACGCCGTCGAGGACGGGAGCGCCTTCGGACCAGCGGTCCAGCTTGACCGGGCTCGGCAGGCCAAGGTTCTTGACGAGGATCTTTCCGATCGGCGAGGCGGAGAAGGACTGGTAACGGTCGCTCATGTGTGTTCCTTGGGAAGAGATCAGAGTGGGCCGGACTCAAGGCTAACGATCTCAGGAATGTAACCAGCCGTGTAACTCAGTGTCCATATTTCGTGATTTCAGCCTCATCTGTTTCGTCCTGGGCCTCAACCGCGTCAGGATGTGCCCATGCAGACAACGACTCGTCGCGTCGCCGTGCTCGGCGGCAATCGCATTCCCTTCGCTCGTTCCAACACCGTCTACATGGGTGTCTCCAACCAGGAGATGCTGACCGCCGCGCTCGACGGTCTGGTCGCCCGGTTCAACCTCGACGGCGAGCGCATCGGCGAGGTCGCCGGTGGCGCGGTGCTCAAGCACAGCCGCGACTTCAACCTCGTTCGCGAGTCCGTGCTCAGCACTCGCCTCGACCCCGCCACCCCGGCCTGTGACCTGCAGCAGGCGTGTGGCACCGGCCTCGAGGCCGCGATCTACGTGGCGAACAAGATCGCCCTCGGCCAGATCGACTCGGGCATCGCCGGCGGTACCGACACCACCTCGGACGCGCCGGTGGCCATCGGGCCGAAGCTGCAGAAGAAGTTCATGAAGATCAACGCCGCGAAGACCACGCAGGACAAGCTGAAGGTCCTCGCGAGCATCCGTCCGGGCGACATCGGCATCGACGCTCCCTCCAACGGTGAGCCGCGCACGGGTCTGTCGATGGGCGAGCACGCCGCGCTGACCGCGCTGGAGTGGCAGATCACCCGTGAGGCTCAGGACGAGCTCGCCGTCGCCTCGCACCACAACCTCGCTCGCTCCTACGAGGAGGGCTGGCAGGACGACCTGATCACGCCGTTCCGCGGTGTCGAGAAGGACAACAACATGCGTCCCGACTCCACTCTGGAGAAGCTGGCCACGCTGCGTCCGGTCTTCGGCAAGGGCGAGGCGGCCACGATGACCGCCGCGAACTCGACTCCGCTGAGCGACGGCGCTTCGGTCGCACTGCTCGCCTCCGAGGAGTGGGCGGCTGAGCACGGCCTCGAGCCGTTGGCCTACTTCGTCGACGGCGAGGTTGCCGCGGTGGACTTCGTCCACGGTGGCGAGGGTCTGCTCATGGCGCCGGCTTACGCCGTGGCCCGCATGCTGGCCCGCAACGGCCTGACGCTGCAGGACTTCGACTACTACGAGATCCACGAGGCCTTCGCCTCGCAGGTGCTCTCGACCCTCGCCGCGTGGGAGGACCCGGTGTTCTGCAAGGAGCGCCTCGGCCTCGACGCGCCGCTCGGTTCGATCGACCGCAGCAAGCTGAACGTGAAGGGCTCGTCGCTCGCGGCCGCCCACCCGTTCGCTGCCACCGGTGGCCGCATCATCGCCAACGCCGCGAAGCTGCTGCACACCAAGGGTTCGGGCCGCGCGTTGATCTCGATCTGCGCCGCGGGTGGCCAGGGCGTCGTCGCGATCCTGGAGAAGTAACAAGCACGAACGTCAACCCCGGTGCGGCTCTGAGGAGCTGCGCCGGGGTTTGTCTACTTGGTGGCGAGAGCCCGAGCCGACACCACCAGGTACTTCTTCACTTGGTCGGTCGGCAGAGGAATCATCGCCGGCACGCCGGAGCGGGACTCGCGGATCAGCATGCCGAGCCGGGCGAGCTGAAGCGCACCGAGTCCTGAGGCGTACATGTGGTTGGCCAGCACGACGCTGTCCGTGTCGACGAACTCGCCGGCGCGCTGACCGGCGTCCAGCGTTGCGGTCAGGATCGACAGGCAGCTGGCGATGCCACGGCCGAGCCGGAGCAGCGCGCTCTCCGTCAGCTCGTCGAGCAGGGCCGGTCCGGAGCGGCGCATGAGCTCCTGCGCGCAGTCGACGAACTCGGGGTAGGCTATGCCGTTTTCGACGAACGCCTCGATGATCGCGGCGAGTCGATCGGACGGGTCCTCGTAGCTGGCGGCCGCGCTCTCCAGGGCTCCGGCCAGCTCCTCGAGATACCCGACGAGCGCGAGCGCGAGGATCTCGTCCTTGCCGCTGAAGTGCCGGTAGATGATCGCTCGATTGACCCCCGCGCTACGGGCGATGTCCTCGATCTGGGTCTCCTTCACGCCGCGGCTGTCGAACAGCTCGCGGGTGGCGGCCAGGATCTTCTGCTCGCGGGCGCGACGACGCGCCGCAGTCGACGGACGTGAAGTGCTGTCGCCGCTCATGGAGCGACTGTAGTGCAACACGGGGTTGCACAGGGTGTTGCAGGCGCGCCCATCGGCTTAGGCTGCCTCCCATGTCGGATGCGGAGGGTCGGTCGAGGTCCTGGCGTCCCGACTGGCCCTGTTCGGTGAGCATGGGCGTCGCGCCCTATCGGCACGGCGGCGCCGATCCGACCTTCCGGCGTCTTACTGACGGATCAATCGCGTGGGCGCGCCATACGCCCACCGGACCCGGCACGTTGCGGGTCGTCTCTCGACCGGCCGAGGGCGTGATCGAGGCGCAGGCCTGGGGGAGCGGCGCCGAATGGCTGCTCGACCGGCTTCCGCGTCTCCTCGGTGCGGACGACGACACCTCAGGCTTCGAGCCACCACCCGGCGTCATCGCCGATGCGTGGCGACGGCATCGCAACTGGCGGGTGGGCGCCAGCGACGCTGTCTTCGAGAGCCTTCTGCCCGCGATCATCGAGCAGAAGGTCACGGGACAAGAGGCGTTCGCCGGCTACAAGAACCTGGTCTGGCGATTCGGAACTCCGGCACCCGGGCCGGAGGATCTCCGCGTGCGGCTGGCTCCCGATGCTGAGGCGGTGCGCCGGATCCCGAGCTGGGAATGGCTGAAGCTGCCGGTCGACCAGGGGCGCTCCACGCCGCTTCTCCGCGCCGCCGGTGTGGCTTCGTCACTCGAGCGAGCGCTCGGCAACGGCCCCGACGCGCTGGATCGAGCACTGCAGTCCGTGCCCGGCATCGGGCGCTGGACGAGCGCTGAAGTACGCAGCCGCGCCTTGGGTGACGCGGACGCGGTGAGCTTCGGCGACTACCACGTCGCGAAGGACGTGGGGTGGGCTCTGGTGGGTCGTGAGGTCGATGACGACGAGCTCGAAACTCTCCTCGAGCCCTTCCGTCCGCACCGCCTACGGGTACAGGGATTGGTCGCGCTGGCCGGTCTGGGACGGCCGCGGCGGGGCCCGAGGATGGCCCCGAGGCGCCATCTGCCCGGGGGTTACCAGTGAGTCAACTCTCCATGTAACCTACGGCACACCTCGTCGTTTTTACATCTGCTGTGTTGACGTAAAGGGAGCATTGATGAGTTCGATCGCGGGCGATGCCCTCGGCCTGGGTCGCAGCGTGGTCAGCGACCTCATAGGTCGCGGTAGACAGGGGATCGAAACCGGCGGTCGACTCGTCATCCTTGCGTGGACCACGGTCCGGTTCCTGGTGACCGACATCATTGCTCGGCGTTTCTCCTGGGAGGAGTTCATCCTCCAGTGCTCGTTCATGACTCGGGTCGGGCTGCTCCCCACGATCCTGGTCGCGATCCCGTTCGGCGTCATCATCTCGGTGCAGATCGGTGCGGTCGCCGCTCAGATCGGTGCCACCTCGTTCACCGGAGCAGTCAACGGCATCGGCGTGCTTCAGCAGGGCGCTCCGCTCGTGACATCGCTGCTCGTGGCCGGCGCGATCGGCTCGGCCATCACCTCCGACCTCGGCGCCCGAACGGTGCGTGAAGAGGTCGACGCCATGCGCGTGATGGGCCTCAATCCGGTGCAGCGCCTGGTCGCTCCGCGACTCCTCGCCGCCGTGGTCGTCTCTCTTCTTCTTACGGTGATCGTCGCCATGAGCGCACTGATCACGACCTCCGTCATCAACGTCGGCGGCGGCACGGTGTCCTCCGGCGCGTACATGACCTCATTCGTCCAGTTCAGCAAGGTGAGTGACCTCATCCTCGCCGAGATGAAGGCGTTGATCTTCGGCTTCATCGCCACGATCGTCTGCTGTCACAAGGGTCTGACCGCCAAGGGCGGCGCGAAGGGTGTTGCCGATGCGGTCAACCAGGCGGTGGTCCTCAGCGTGATCCTGCTGGCGATGGTGAACGTACTGATCACCCAGGCGTACACGATGCTCTTCCCGCCGAGGCTTGGCTGATGGCCGCGGAGGCGGACGCCCCGGGCCGCAACTACGTCGCTGATTTCGGCGTCAGGACCGTCGATGGGCTCGTCAAGTCGCTCGCGCAGGTCGGCGACTTCGGCACGTTCTGCGTGAAGTCGTTCAAGGCACTGCCGTACACGCTGAAGAACTACCGCGCCGAGACTCTGCGACAGCTGATGGACATCGCGTGGGGCTCGGGCGCGCTGGTGGTCGGCGGCGGAACGATCGGCATCATGGTGCTGCTGACGCTGGCAGCCGGCACCTCCCTCGGTATCCAGGGCTACACCGGCCTGCAACTGGTGAGCTTGTCGCCGCTGACCGGCTTCATCTCCGCGAGCGCGAACACCCGCGAGCTGGCACCGCTCATCGCGGCACTCGCCCTGGGTGCGCAGATCGGCTGTCGCTTCACCGCTCAGCTCGGCTCCATGAAGATCAGCGAGGAGGTCGACGCCCTGCAGGTCATGGGCATCAGCCCCATCAACTACCTGGTCGCCTCGCGCATCCTGGCCACGATCTTCTCCATCCTGCCGCTCTACCTCATCGGTCTGATCGGCTCCTATGTGGCGTCCTACTGGTCCGTCACGTTCATCTACCACCAGTCGCCCGGTCAGTACGACCACTACTTCTCCGCGTTCATCCAGGAACGCGACGTGTGGATGTCGATCATCAAGATCGTGATCTTCGCGATCGCCATCGCGCTCATCCACTGCTGGTACGGGCTCGGCGTCGGCGGCGGTCCGCAGGCGGTCGGCGAGGCGACCGGCAAGGCGATCCGCGCGAGCATCGTGTCCATCGTCGTCCTCGACATGGTGATGACGCTGGTGATGTGGGGAACGAACTCCGGCTTCAGGATCTCGGGGTAGTCGCGATGGCACGCAACAAGAACGTGCGCGTCGAGCTCACGAGATCCGACTACGCGAAGCGCGGCCTCGTCACGCTCGCCGTGGTCGCCCTTATCCTCGGCCTGATCTTCACCTGGACCTCCGGGATGATCGGCGGGCCCGACACGATCACCGCGCGACTCACGAACGCCGGCGGCTCGCTCGTCAAGAACGCTGACGTCAAGATGCGCGGACTGATCGTCGGCCGGGTCACCTCGGTGAGCCGCGACTCGGCTCCCCAGTGCGTCAACGGCGCCTCGTCGGCGGCCGCCGAGAACGCCGCCCTGGTCGTGGGCGGGAGCAGTGCGCCAGTCAACCTCGCCTGCGTCGACGTCACGATCGCTATGGACCCCGGAATGCTCAGCAAGATTCCGCCGAACGTGGTCGCTCGCATCCTCCCGGCGACGGTCTTCGGAACGTCCTACGTGGACCTGAAGACCTACGGGCCCTCCGCGCCGGGGAGCCTTCGATCGGGCGCCGTCGTGCAGGCGGACGCGCGTCAGGGCACCCTGGAGCTGCAGAAGGCTCTCGATGACATCGACACGCTGGTCAAGGTCATCAACCCGGCCAAGCTCGACGCCACCTTGACGGCCGCAGCCCAGGCGTTGGACGGCCGCGGGGCGGAGCTGGGCTCGTTGATCGACGGCTTGAACACGCTCCTCACGCGCTTGTCGCCCAAGGTCCCCTTGCTGCGTACCGACCTCGGCGAGCTGGCCGTGAACCTCGGCGTCCTGCAACAGGCGGCCCCGGCGCTGCTCGACGGCGTCGGCGACTCGCTCGGCACGCTGCAGGCCATCGCCACCCAGCAGGCTTCGCTCGCGACGCTGCTGACCGGCGGACGGACGCTGGCCGACCAGGCGAGCGGCTTCCTCCAGGGCATCGGTCCGGACTTCACCAAGTTCGTCGACAGCGCAGCGGTGATCGTGAACACCTACGACCTCTACCGGACCCAGGCGTTCTCCCAGGCATTCGCAGCACTCGAGAGGATCGCGCCGCGCGTGGCGAGCATCCTCATGAATCGCTTCTCGAAACAGGACATCGTCATCCAGAGCACAACTCCGCAGTACTACACGCCGGCCGACTGCCCGACCTTCGGCTCGGCCCGCGGTGACAACTGCGGTGGCCTTCGCAGAGCCTCCGTCGGATCGATGCTCGGGGGTGGCCGGTGATCACCGGATTCAGGTCCATCCTGTTCAAGTTCGTGGCGTTCGCCGTGGTGGCGATCCTCCTGTTCCTGCTGCTGCTCAACACGATGATCAACTCGCTGCCCAACGGGTCGCGGCCGTTCACCGCCTACTTCACCAGCGTGAGCGGTCTGACGCCCGGCAGCGACGTTCGCGTCGCCGGGGTTCGCATCGGCAAGGTCTCCGACATCAAACTGGTGACCAACGGCGGCATGAGTCAGACGGGCATCCCGAACACCGGTCCCAACGCGGAGCAGAAGGTGGCTGCGGTCACCTTCGACGTGGAGAACTCGCAGAACATCTACAAGACCACCCAGGTCAAGATGCTCTACCAGAACCTCCTGGGCCAGCGGTTCCTGTCGCTGTACCAGAACACCGCGACGCCGGGTCTGATGTCGAACGCGAACCTGCTGAAGTCGGGCGCGCACATCCTCGCGACGAACACCGACCCGGGCTTCGACCTCACCTCGCTGCTCGACGGCTTCCGCCCGCTCTTCCAGGTGCTCCAGCCCGACCAGGTCAACCAGTTGGCAGGCTCGATCATCCAGGTCCTGCAGGGTGAGGGCGGCTCGATCGAGAATCTGCTCCAGCAGACCTCGCAGCTCACCAACTTCCTGGCGAACCGAGACCAGGTCGTCGGGCAGGTCCTCACCAACCTGACGCCGGTGCTCAACGACTTCGCCGGTCAGGGAGGCCAGTTGGCGTCGACGGTCACCAGCCTGCGCCAACTGATGGATGGACTGGCCGCGGATCGGACGAGCATCGGGTCGTCGATCACACACCTGAGCACCCTGATCACCTCGACGTCGAACCTGATCGAGCAGGCCCGCACACCCGCGATCGCCGACGTGCACCTGTTCCGCCAGGTCGTGGAGACCACGAATGCAGAGAAGGCTCTCTTGACCAAGGCACTGGGCGCGTTCGCCAATGCGTTCGGGGCCCTCGGCCGCACGAGCTCCTACACCAACGCCGTCAACATCTACGCCTGCTCGATCACGATTGATCTGGCCGGCGTGAAGATCAACCTGAGCGGCCATGCCAACGGCGGACCTTGGACGGCGGTGTGCCGATGAAATCGATCGAGAACCGCGATCCGTTCAAGCTGGGCGTCGTCGCGATCATCGTCGGCCTCCTCGTCGCGGTCGGCGTGGTGGTGCTGAGCCAGTTGTCCTTCGGCAAGAACACCTACACCGCCTACCTGGCGCAGTCGGCGGGTCTCAAGCCCAAGGAGGACGTCCAGATCGCCGGCGTACTGATGGGCGAGGTCAAGTCCGTCGACCTTGCCGGCGTCGGTCACTGCGGCCCGGGCACCACCTCGACGACCGCGTGCGTGAAGGTGACGTTCACGGTCGACAGCAGTGTGCACCTCGGCTCGATGACGAAGGTCGACGTCAAGGTGGCCACGCTGCTCGGTACGCACCTGCTGGCCGTCACACCAGCGGGAGGCGGAAGCCTTCAGGGTGGCCAAGTCCCGCTGGCGCAGACGTCGGTGCCGTTCAACCTGCAGGACGTGCTGAACAAAGGCGCGCAGACGTTGAAGCAGATCGACGCCAAGCAGCTCGCGACCCTGCTCAACACGATGACGAAGGAGCTCACACCGTCGACCCAGATCGTCGGCCCGGCGCTGGAGGGCGTCGTCCGGCTCTCGACGGTGGTGGCGAACCGGAGTGGCCAGATCGGCGACCTGCTGAAGGCGGCGCGCAGCGTCACGACGCAGCTCTCCAGCAGCAGCACCGATCTGATCGCGCTCATGCAGCAGACCAACCTGGTGGTCCAGGAGGTCACCGATCGTCGCGAGGCCATTCACTTGCTGCTCGTCGAGACCGCCAAGCGGGCCAAGAACGTGAACAGCATCGTCACCGAGACGAAGGCGGACACCGGTCCGGCCCTCGCCGCACTCAACGGCACCCTGGCTCAGCTGAGGGCACAGGATGCGAAGCTCCGCCAAGTACTCGACGTGATGGGCCCGGCAGCGCGCTACCTGGCCAACGCCACCGGTAACGGTCCGTACCTCGACCTGTTCGTGTGTGGGTCGATCCTCCCGCCGAACGATGCCCCCTTCTCGTCGACGGCAGGTAAGTGCTGATGAAACGTCACTGGAGCCTTCGAGCGGTCGTCGCGGCGCTGGTCGTGGCGTTGTGTGCGGGCCTGCTGTCCTCCTGCGGGTTCTCGAGCGGCAAGACCATCTACGCGCAATTCAGCACCGCCGCGGGCGTCTTCGTCGGGAACGACGTGGGCGTGCTCGGTGTACCCGTCGGCAAGGTCACCGCAGTCACACCGGAAGGCCAGTACGTCCTGGTCAAGATGGAGGTCAACAGCGACCAGCCGATTCCCGCCGGCGCAACCGCTGTCGTGGTCTCGCGATCGGTGGCCACCGACCGCTACGTGGAGCTGACGCCGGTCTACACGGGCGGCGCGCAGATGCACGACGGAGCGACCATCAAGGTCGACCGGACCCAGACACCCGTCGAGTTCGACCAGGTGCTGAACACCATCGGCAACTTCGCGGACCAGATCAGCGGCAGTGGCGGCCAGAAGGACGCGATCGGCCGCTTCCTCGGCGCACAAGCGACGGCGCTCGCCGGGCGCGGTGAGCTGATCAACCGAGCGATCACGTCTCTGGGCGCGGCCGTGAACGGGATCTCCGCGCAGCGGTCCAACGCCACCTCGACGTTGGTCGCGCTCGACAAGCTGACCTCAACGCTGGCCTCGAATCAGGGAACCATCCGCGAGTTCGTCCAGCAGGTCTCCAAGGCGTCCGCACTGTTGGCTGCTGAGCGCAACAACTTCAAGGACGCGATCTCCTCGGCGACGAAGATGATCGCGGTGGTGGCGCAGTTCGCCAAGGACAACCGTGCTGCGATCACACGCGCGGTCAACCAGACCAACGGCGTGCTGCGCACGGTCATCGCGAAGACCCCGCAGGTCACCGAGATCCTGCGTGACCTGCCGCTGGCGACGGAGAACCTGCAGCGTGCGATCAACAGCAAGGACCGGCTGGTCGTTCGCCTAGATATCGCGGCGTTGGTTCCGGTTCTCGCTCCGCTGATCGAGAACCTCTGCCAGTCGAAGCTGTCGCTGGGCATCTGCCAGACCTTGGGGCTGGGATCGCTGACCAATCCGCTCGGCGCCATCACCGACTTGTTGAAGGGATTGGGGTTGTGATGCGCCGCCTCCGTTGGGTCGCGATCCCGCTCGCAGCGGTTGTGGGCCTGTCCGCCTGCGGACCGACGTTCACGTCGCTGCCGCTTCCCGGTAGCGGTGTCTCGGGCAACACCATCACGGTGAAGGCCGACTTCGCGGACGCGCTGAACCTGGCGCAGGGCGCGGCCGTCCGCATCAACGGCGTGATGTCGGGTCGCGTGCAGTCGGTGTCCGCCTCGAACTTCACCGCCCACGTGACGATGCTGGTGCAGACCGCGGCGAACCTGCGCTCGAACGCCCAGGCGCGCTTGCGCTACACCACGCCGCTCGGTGAGCTGTACGTCGAGGTCACCAACCCCTCGTCGGGATCGCTCATGAGGAACGACGGCACGTTGGGGCTGAACCAGACGCAGACCGCACCCACGGTCGAGGACGCCCTGGCGTCCGCATCGCTGCTGATCAACGGCGGCGGGTTGAACCAGCTGCAGACGATCATCACCGAGGCCAACAAGGCGCTCGGCGGTCACGAGCAGAACATCCGGTCGCTGATCTCGCAGGCGAGCAGCTCGATGGCCCAGATCTACGCGGCAGGCGGCGACATCGACCGCACGCTCAACGCGTTGAACTCGGTGTCGCAGAGCCTTACCCAGCGTCGGCAGATCATCCACAGCGCGCTCAACGACATCGGTCCGGCGGCTCGGGCGTTGCGCGTCAACACGACCAACCTGACGTCCCTGCTCTCCAGCCTCGACCGGTTCGCCAGCACGGCGAACAAGGTGGTCGGCGGCAACAAGACGCAGCTGCTCAGCATCGTGCGCCAGTCGCAGCCCGTGCTGCAGGAGATCGTCAACGTCCCGGGCCAGCTGGCGCCGAGCCTGAACGCGATCATCAGCCTGGCCAAGTCGCTCAACACCGCGATCCCCGGTGACTACCTGAACCTGTTCGTCCTGCTCCACCTCGACTCGCTGCTCACCGGCGCGACGAGCGGGGCCAAGGCGCCGGCGAAGGGCACGAAGAGCGGTGGTGGCCTCCTGGGCGGCCTGCTCGGGTCCAAGACCGGCACGAAGGGCGGCACCGGCGGCTTGCTGTCGGGCGTTCCGGTGATCGGAGGTCTGCTGTGAGTTCCACGATCCCGCTGCCGCAGGAACCTTCGAAGCTCAAGGCCGCACTGACCAGCAAGCTGAACATCAGCGCGCTGGGTGTCGTCCTCGTGTTCCTCGGCTGTGTGGCCTACCTGATGACGTCGGTCCTCGACATCGGCATCCCGCTGATCTCCTCGGCCAAGACCGTGAAGGTCGACCTGCCGTCCACCGGCGGCATCTACGTCGGTGCACCGGTCGCGTACCGCGGCGTCACCGTGGGGCGCATCACCGACATCACCTTCACCGCGACCGGTGTGCAGGCCGATGCCCGCATTGACTCCGGCAACGACATCCCCGTGAACACGGTCGTCTGGGTGAAGTCGTTGTCACCGGTCGGTGAGCAATACCTGGACTTCGAGCCTCGCGTGAACCAGGGGCCGAACGTCAAGTACCTGCAGGACGGCGCCACCGTCACCGGTCAGAACGTCGATGTGCCCGAGACCCTGGCCGACACCGTCATCTCGGTCAACAAGCTCCTGGACCAGATCAACGCCAAGCAGTTGCAGACGATCGTCGACGAGTCCAGCAAGGCGCTCGTCGGTACCAGTGGTGATCTGGGTCGCCTGGCCGATCAAGGCACGGCGCTGGTCAACGACCTGAACAAGTACTGGCCGAACCTCGACCACCTGCTGACCAACGGCAACACGTTGCTCAAGATCGGTAATCAGTACGGAGGCCAGATCATTCAGGCGTCCAACGACTTCCGCTCGTTCGCCGTCTGGCTCAAGGGCTACACGCCGACCCTCATCGCGACGTTGAAGAGCGCGCCGAGCGAGATCGCCCAGATCCAGGCGGTCCTGAACGACGCTCAGCAGACGGTGCCGACCTTCCTGGGCCTCGGCTCGCAGGTCACCGCGTTGCTGGCCTCCTACAACCCGCACCTGCAGGCGTTGCTGGCGAACTTCGCACCCGGCCTCAACACGCTGTCCAACGCGATCCGCAACGGCGCACTGCAGATGAGCCTGGTGACGCAGACCGATCACCTTTGCGCCTATGGGACGACGAAGCACCTGCCGACGCAGGCGCCCACCACGTTCCAAGCGCAGGGTCGCTGCGCAGGCTCGTTCACCTGGTTGCAGCGCGGCGCTGCGCACGCTCCGGGACCGGTTCGGTAGGCGTGTCGAAGGCCGTACTCGCGGTGGGTTCGATCCTGGTGGCCACCGTGCTCGCCGCATGCGGAGGCAGCGCGAAGCCGGCGACGGTCGACTCCGGCTACACGCCCTCGATGCAAGCCGCGCTCAAGGCTGCCAACCGGATCGCGGTCGACCTGACCACGTTCGACTACCGCACTCTCGACGCCTTCTATTCGAAGATGAAGGCGCAGGGAACCGCGTACTTCAACCAGAACCTGCAGGCGAATCGTGCCCAGACGACTGCCTATGACCAGCGGCTCAAGGTCGTCTCGACGGGCAGCGTGATCGCATCGGCGGCGAAGCCCGCGTCGGCGGACGGCTCGGTGACCGTCCTGCTCTTCGTCGACGAGCGACTGCGCAGCTCGGGAGCGAAGGTCGGCCTGCTCGAGCAGGTGCGCGTGCAGATGGTGATGAAGAACGTCAACGGAGCGTGGTTGGTCGACCAGGCGACCGTCAGCGGCTCTTCCTGAGTCGGCGCGCCCGGCTGAGTCGCGAGGCCTTGTCCGGCTGGACCCGCAGCGTGATGAGGGCGGTCGCCAGCATGTCGTAGTGACCGACCAGCATCACCAGCTCGAGGGCTGACTTCTCAGAGAGCTCTGCGGTGAGGCGTGCCCACTGGGCGTCGTCGAGGTCCTTTTGGGCGATCAGCGCGTCGGCGGTCCGCAGCAGGGTGAGCTCTCGCTCGCTCCAGGGCCCCTGGTCGAGGTCGCCGGTGAGCGCCTCGATCTGCTCCGCGGTGAGGCCGGCGCGCCCGCCGAGCCTGCGGTGGTGCTCGAACTCGTACGCACAGCCGCGTAGGTGCGCTACGCGGAGGATCACCATCTCGCTCTCGTGGCGCGGCAGCGTGCCGCCGGGCATCAGCTTTCCGGCGAAGTGAAGCCAGCCCCAGAACAGACCGCGATTGCGGCCCCGTGTGGTGAACACGTGCGGCGGCTTCGTTCCCGTCACCACTCCCGCGATCCGTGAGAAGGCCCAGATCGCCGGCCCGGTCTCACGGAAGCCACCCGGAGCGATGCGAGGTTTCGTGACGTTCGCTTCGCTCACTCCTCAACCTCCGACGCGGATCGGCGTGCCTTCTGTACATCGGGCAGCACCCGGTTGGCACCCCAGTTGAACAGGTGCATGGCGAGCGCATAGCCGGGCGGGAAGTACCGCTGCAGGAGGTGCACGGCGTGGATGTCCGACGACGTGTAGACCCAGTACTTGTTGCGGCGAACGCCCTTGAGGATGGCGGCCGCGGCCTGGTCGGGAGTGACCGCACGACGCTGGAAGGCCTTGCGTGCCTTGATGAATCGGGGACTCATCGCGTCCACGCCGGCGATCTCGATCGTCTGCACGAGGCCGGTGTCCACGCCGCCAGGGCAGACCAGGCTGACCCCGATGCCGTAGCGAGCCAGGTCGTAGCGCAGCACCTCGCTGACGCCGCGCAGGCCGAACTTCGTCGCGCTGTAGGCGGCGTGCCAGGGCATCGCGATGATGCCCGCAGCGGAGGAGCAGTTCACCAGCTGCCCGCCGCGGCCGGCTTCGATCATCGGCGGGATGAGCTCCTCCATGACGTGGATCGGGCCCATCAGGTTGACGTCGATCAGGCGTTGCCAGGTCGCGTGGGGCATTGCCTGGATGGTTCCCCACGACGCGATGCCGGCAATGTTCATCACCACGTCCATGGCGCCGTACTCGGAGGTGAGCTTCTGTGCGAAGGCGCGGACCGCCTCGTAATCGGAGACGTCGAGGGCCTGGACCAACCCGATGCCGATGCCCTCGGCCTCGAGCTCACGCACCGCGGCCATGAGGGCGTCCTCGTTGCGATCGACCAGGTGGAGGCGCGCGCCTTCGCCGCCCGCCTGCTCGGCGACGGCGCGACCGATGCCGCTGGCCGCGCCGGTGATGAAGACCTCGCGACCGGCGAAGTCACGGACGGGTGCGCGCATCGGTAGGAGCATGGCCGTCACTGTAACTTGGAGTTACAACAGGTTCTAGGCCCTGGACGGCCTACGTCAGAGAAGGTGCCGCAACGGGTTGAGGAACGCCTCGGTGAAGCGACGCATGAACGCTCGTCCGCGCCATTCGCCGAGGCTGAGCTCGCTGCAGTTGGTCAGGTCCGTCTCGCAGATGTTCTCCATCTCCGCAGCCAGCGCCGGATCGATGACCTCGAGGTTGATCTCGTAGTTGCCGGTCATGCTGAGCCGGTCGACGTTCGCAGTGCCGATCGTGGACCAGGAGCCGTCGATCGTGGCGGTCTTCGCGTGCACCATCGCATCGTTGAAGCGGAAGATCCGAATGCCCGACTCGAGCATCCCGCTGAAGTACCCGCGCGAGATCCAGTCGACGACGATGTGGTTCGACTTGGCGGGGATCACCAGGCGAACGTCGACGCCCCGCCGAGCGGCGTCGGTGAGCGCCTCGACGAACGCCGGGTCGGGGATGAAGTAGGCATGGGTGAGCCAGATCCGCACCTCGGCCTTGGCGATGGCCTCCAAGTACATGCCGCGGATCGGGAACATCCACAGTCGCGGCACGTTCCGGTGGACACGGATCCGCGGCTCCCATTCCATCGACGCTTGGGTGAGCAGGGGTTGGACGCGATTGCGCGCCATCTGGAAGCGCTTGGTCCGGTTGAGGTTCCAGAAGTCCGCGAACGCGCGCTTGAGGTCGAGGACCGCCGGGCCGGTGATGCGGCAGTGCGTATCGCGCCATTCGGTCGCATAAGCGGATCCGATGTTGTAGCCGCCCACGAAGGCGACCTCGTCGTCCACGACCAGGATCTTGCGGTGGTCGCGCCCGTAGCGGCCGATGTCGAAGAACCGCCAGCCAGCCGCGTACATCGGGTAGGCGAGAACCTTGACGCCGGGCGGGAACCGCTTGAAGCGAGGCGACACGACCAGGTTGCCGAAGGTGTCGTAGATGACGTGGACGTCGACACCGCGGGCGGCTGCGTCGCTGATGGCGCGCTTGAAGCGCTCGCCGACCTGATCGCCCTTCCAGATGTAGGTCTCGAGGAGCACCTGGCGCTTGGCGGACTCGATCGCCGTGATCATGTCCTCGTAGAGGTCGCGACCATAGGTATAGGTCCGGATCGTGCCCGACCCGACGTCGACCGTGGCGGCCGGACGGGTGGGGAACGGGCGAGGCTTCTTGCCGCGTCGGCGGTAACTGTCGACCAGCGTGAGGATGATCGCGAGCGCCACCTGCACACCGAAGATGGTGAGCAGGGTGCGGCGCAGCACCGGGACGATCCTCATGCGTGGAGCCTAGCGATTCCGTCGCTGCGAAAAGTGTCGACGGCCAGCCGTAGGCTCGCCGTATGCGTCCGATCACAGATCTAGAGCGCCGGGTGGCGCCCTTCGAGGTCGTCTCCGATTTCGCGCCGTCGGGAGACCAGCCTCAGGCCATCGCGGAGATCGCGAAACGGATGCAGGCCGGCGTGCCGGACGTGGTCCTTCTGGGCGCCACCGGTACCGGCAAGACGGCCACCACGGCCTGGGTCGCGGAGACGCTGCAGCGCCCGCTCCTCGTGATGCAACCGAACAAGACGCTCGCCGCCCAGTTCGCCAACGAGCTCCGGCAGCTGCTGCCCAACAACGCGGTCGAATACTTCGTCAGTTACTACGACTACTACCAGCCCGAGGCGTACGTGCCTCAGACGGACACCTACATCGAGAAGGACTCCTCGATCAACGAGGAGGTGGAGCGGCTGCGACACTCGGCGACCAACTCGCTGCTGACGCGGCGCGATGTCGTCGTGGTCTCGACGGTGTCGTGCATCTACGGCCTCGGCACACCGCAGGAGTACATCGATCGGATGCTGCGACTGAAGGTCGGCGAGCAGCCACACGGCCTCGACCGCGACGGCATCCTGCGTCGGCTGGTCGACATCCAGTACTCCCGCAACGACATGGCCTTCACCCGCGGCACCTTCCGCGTGCGGGGCGACACCCTCGAGGTCTTCCCGGTCTACGAGGAGCACGCCGTCCGCGTGGAGTTCTTCGGCGACGAGATCGAGCGGCTGCTGACGTTGCACCCGGTCACCGGCGAGGTGATCAGCGACGACGCCGAGCTCTACATCTTCCCGGCCACGCACTACGTCGCTGGTCCCGAGCGCATGGAGCGCGCCATCGCCGGCATCGAGGCCGAACTTGCCGAGCAGGTCGCCTGGTTCGAGCAGCAGGGCAAGCTGCTGGAGGCACAGCGCCTGCGCATGCGCACCTCCTACGACGTTGAGATGATGCGTGAGGTCGGCACCTGCTCGGGCATCGAGAACTACTCGATGCACATCGACGGCCGAGAGCGGGGGAGCGCGCCGAACTGCCTCCTCGATTACTTCCCGGAGGACTTCGTCCTGGTCATCGACGAGTCGCACGTGACCGTGCCGCAGATCGGCGGCATGTACGAGGGTGATGTGTCCCGCAAGCGCAACCTCGTGGACTTCGGATTCCGATTGCCCTCGGCGGTCGACAACCGTCCGCTGAAGTGGGAGGAGTTCCTCGACCGGATCGGTCAGACGCTCTACCTCTCGGCGACGCCGGGCGACTACGAGCTCATGAAGGTCACCGACCCCGAGGGCCATGCGGATGTCGTCCAGCAGATCATCCGCCCGACCGGTCTCATCGACCCCGAGGTGATCGTGCGTCCCACCAAGGGGCAGATCGACGACCTGATCTCGGACATCAAGGGGCGCGTGGAGCGCAAGGAGCGGGTCCTCGTGACCACCCTGACCAAGAAGATGTCGGAGGACCTCACCGACTACCTGCTCGACAACGGCGTCCGGTGTCGTTACCTGCACTCGGAGGTCGACACGCTCAAGCGCATCGAGCTGCTTCGGGACCTGCGCCTCGGCGAGTACGACGTCCTCGTCGGCATCAACCTCCTGCGTGAGGGACTCGACCTGCCGGAGGTCTCGCTCGTCTCCATCCTCGACGCCGACAAGGAGGGCTTCCTGCGCTCGGACAAGTCGCTGATCCAGACCATCGGCCGTGCCGCTCGCAACGTCGCCGGCCAGGTGGTGATGTACGCGGACAAGATCACGCCGAGCATGGAGGTCGCCATCGAGGAGACCAACCGTCGCCGCACGGTCCAGATGGCCTACAACCGCGAGCACGGCATCGACCCGCAGCCGCTGCGCAAGAAGATCGCGGACATCACCGAGATGCTCGCCCGTGAGGACGCCAACACCGAGGAGCTCCTGGCCACCTGGCAGGGGACCGGCGCGCGTGGCGACCGGTCCAAGAAGGCGCCCGTTCCCGGTCTGTCGCGGATGGCGATGCCCGACGCGGCCGACGTTCCGGCGTCGGACCTGGCAGATCTCGTGCGCGAGCTGACCGACCAGATGCATGCCGCGGCAGCCGAACTCAAGTTCGAAGTCGCGGCCCGAATTCGCGACGAGGTGTCCGAACTCAAGCGTGAATTGCGCCAAATGGTGGAGGCCACCCGGTGACTGTGGCAGCGTGACCCTGGCGAAAGGATGCTCGTTCACCTTGGGAGGGGTTTGCCGAGCAGGCGTGGTTTTGGAAAAAACGAGAACACGTTCTAAATTTGCTCGACAAGCATTCTGGGTGATCGAGGTCACAGATCGGAGGACCCTCGGGTGGCGTTGTCGCTAACCTCGGCCGTTCGCGGCCCTGGCGCTGTGGCGGGGATGGTCGTCGACGTCACCAAGGCGATCTTCACCACCCGGTTCCAGACACGCGAGTTCATCGAGCAGGCCTGGTTCATCACCAGCGTCACGCTGATGCCCACGATCCTGGTCTCGATCCCGTTCGGCGCGGTCATCTCACTTCAGGTCGGCAGCCTGACGGGCCAACTCGGCGCTCAGTCCTTTGCCGGCGCGACCGCCGTGCTCGCCGTCGTCCGCGAGGCCGCCCCGATCGCAGCGGCCCTGATCATCGCCGGCGCGGCCGGCTCGGCGATCTGTTCGGACATGGGCGCCCGCAAGATCCGTGAGGAGATCGACGCCCTCGAGGTTCTCGGCGTCGATCCGATCGCCCGACTGGTGGCCCCTCGCGTGCTCGCCACCCTCTTCGTCTCGATGATGATCAACGGCCTCGTGATCGCGGCCGGCATCGGTGGCGGCTACTTCTTCACCGTGATCGTCTCCGGCGGTTCCGCAGGAGCCTTCCTCTCCTCCTTCACCGCGCTCGCGTCCCTTCCCGACCTGTACATCGCCATGATCAAGGCAGCGATCTTCGGCTACCTGGCCGCCATCGTCGGCGCCTACAAGGGCTTGAACGCCGGTGGCGGCCCCAGCGGCGTGGGTAAGGCCGTCAACGAGTCCGTGATCATGGCGTTCATGCTCCTGTTCTTCCTGAACTCGATCATCACGGCGATCTACTTCCAGGTCGTTCCGCAGAACGGTCTCTGACATGGCAGCCCTGGCAGAGATCGGAACGGCCGTCGTCCGCAACCAGCGGATGCGTCTGGAGGTGTACGGCGACCAGCTGCTCTTCTACGTCAAGGCGCTGGCCTCGACGCCGAGGGCCGTTCGGCACTACCGCCGCGAGATCTGGAGCATCCTCGGCGAGGTGACGTTCGGGGCGGGTGGCCTTTCGATGATCGCCGGCACCGTGGGCGTGATCGCCTTCATGGCGTTCTTCGCGGGAACCGAGGTCGGCATCCAGGGGTATGCGTCCCTCAGTCAGATCGGTGTCGCCAAGTTCACCGCCTTCGTCTCCGCGTTCTTCAACACGCGTGAGGTGGCGCCGCTGGTCTCGTCGATCGCGTTGGCGGCGACCGTCGGATGTGGCTACACCGCTCGCCTGGGCGCCATGCGGATCAGCGAGGAGATCGATGCCCTCGAGGTGATGGCGGTGCCGTCGCTCACCTACCTGGTGACCACGCGGATGGTGGCGGCGTTCCTGGCGGTGATCCCGCTCTACATCGTGGCGCTGCTCGCGTCCTACCTGTCACCGAGACTGATCACGACCCTGATCTACCACCAGTCGCCCGGGACGTACGACCACTACTTCCTG
Source organism: Marmoricola sp. (assembly GCA_051961575.1). Taxonomy (GTDB): domain Bacteria; phylum Actinomycetota; class Actinomycetes; order Propionibacteriales; family Nocardioidaceae; genus Marmoricola. The sequence continues at coordinate 5,367 of JBQCDC010000120.1, read as the reverse complement.
GCGTTCCTCCCGCCCGGCGACATCCTGCTGTCGTTCATCAAGCTGATCATCTTGGCCGTCGCGATCATCCTGATCCACTGCTACTACGGCTACACGGCCTCGGGCGGACCGGCCGGGGTCGGTATGGCCGTCGGTCGCGCGATCCGCACCTCGATCGTGACCGTCGTCGTCGCGGACTTCTTCCTGAGCTTCGCCATGTGGGGCTCCAACACGACCGTGCGGATCACGGGGTAGCGCGATGCTGGTCAACATCCATCACGACACCCCGGCCGAGCACCGGAGGCTGCTGATCTCCGGCGTCGCCTTCCTGGCCACGATCGCGCTGCTCATATGGCTCTCGATCGCGATCTACGACAAGGCCTTCCAGTCCGTGACCACGGTGACGGTCGATGCGAATCGGGCGGGCTTGCAGCTGCCGAAGTTCGGCGACGTGCGGATGCACGGTGTCATCGTCGGCCAGATCCGCAACGTCTCCCAGCAAGGCGATCACGCGGTCATCACGCTGGGCGTCGACCCCACGATGGCCAAGCAGATCCCGTCGAACGTGACCGTCGAGATCCTGCCGACCACGTTGTTCGGGCAGAAGTACGTCGAGTTCGTCGACCCCGCCCAGCCCGCTTCGAGCCACCTCAGCGACGGCCAGGTCATCTCGGCCGACCGCGTGACCACCACGGTCGAGCTGGAGACCGTGCTCGCGCGCCTGTACCCGCTGCTGACAGCGGTCCGCCCGGCCGACCTGGCCATCACCCTGAACTCGCTGGCCAAGGGACTCTTGGGCCGCGGCGACGAGCTCGGGCAGACCTTCCAGCGGATGAACAGCTACCTGGGCGCCATGAACGTGCACCTGCCGACGCTGCGCAGCGATCTCGCGAAGTTGGCCAACGTCGCGCAGGCCTATTCCATGTCCGCTCCGAACCTGGTGTCGATCCTGCGCAACGCGACCACCACGGCCCGCACCGTCTCCAGCCAGGCGCCACAGCTCGCCGTGATGATCGGGAACTTCACCGCTCTGGGTAACGACGGCGCCGCGCTCCTCGAGCAGAACGGCAGCGCGATCGTGACCGAGGCGCACTTGGCGGCGCCGGTCGCGCAGCTGCTCGACACGTACTCACCCGAGTACCCCTGCCTGCTGAAGGGCCTCGACCGTTACACGGGCCGCCTCGACCAGATCTTCCAGCACAGCCGGGTCAACCAGACGATGATCCTGAGCGGCATCCAGCAGAGCGCCTACACGCCCTCCGAGCGGCCGATCTACGCCGCGCTCGGTCATGGGCCCTGGTGCCTCGGTCTGCCGACTCCCGTGCAGGCCCCGACGCCGCACGCGGCCCACGTGCCCGACGGCACCAACCAGGCCAGGCGCCCATGAACACCCGCAACGTGCAGACCACACTGGCGGCGATCAAGCTGGGCATCTTCACGCTCGTCTCGATCATCGTGACGGGCATGCTCGCCATCATCATGGGTCACCTGAACCTGGGCTCGGAGAACAGCTACAAGGCGATCTTCTCCTCGGCGAGCGAGCTGAAGTCGGGTGACGACGTTCGCGTCGCGGGCATCTCGGTCGGCTCGGTCAGCGACGTGTCGCTGTACCACCGCGACCAGGCGATCGTGACCTTCAAGGTCACCAGCGACCTGCACCTGACCACCGCCACGCATGCCGAGGTCCGCTTCCTCAACCTGGTCGGCGATCGGTACCTGGCGCTGACCCAGGGAACGCCGACGGCGACCACGAAGGCGCTGTCGACGGAAGGCAACACGATTCCTGAGTCGAACACGGTGCCGGCGCTGAACCTCACCCAGCTCTTCAACGGGTTTCAGCCACTCTTCCAAGCCCTGAGCCCCAAGGACGTCAACGACCTCGCCATGAACATCGTGCAGGTGCTGCAGGGGGAGGGCGGCACGGTCCAGCAGCTGCTCGCGCACACCGCGTCGCTGACCAACACCCTGGCGGACCGCAACCAGCTCATCGGACAGGTGATCACCAACCTTCAGGGAACCCTCGACACGGTCGACCAGCGTCATCAGCAGCTGAACACCCTCCTGGTGCAGCTGCGCGGCTGGATGGGCAACCTCGCCAAGGACCGCAACACGATCGGGGTCTCCCTTCAGGACGTCTCGAGCCTGACGCAGCAGCTCGCCGAGCTCGTGACGCAGGCCCGACCGTTCGCCAAGGAGGACATCGCGCAACTGCGCCAGGTGATGATCCTGCTGAACCAGCCGAGCGCGAGGGCGGCGCTGACAGCCACGCTGAAGGTGCTCCCGACCATGCTGCGTCGCCAGGCCCGCATCGGCACCTTCGGCTCTTGGTACAACTACTACCTCTGTGACTTCACCGCGACCGTGACGATGCCGAAGCTGGGAACCCTCCTCGGCCTGACGGGTGCGGCGAAGGCCCAGGCTGACGGCGCCCTTTCGCAGTTGCAGAACGAGATCAACAAGTACATGTCCGTGTACAGCACTGCACCGAGGTGTGCGAGCTGATGGCGCGGCGTACGGATCGACAGCTCGGCCGTCTGGGCCTGATCACCATCGTGGTGCTCCTCGTGGTGATGGCCGCGGCGTTCAACCTGCAGAAGTTCCCGGGCTTCCGCGGGACCGGCTACCACGCGAACTTCACGGACGCGAGCGGCCTCAAGGTGGGCGACATCGTGGAGATCGCCGGCATCCGCGTGGGTCGTGTGGATGGGATCAGCGTGGAGGAGGGCTCGCAGCAGGGCCCGCCGCACGTGCGGGTCGACTTCGACGTTCACGGGGCTTCGTTCGGCAAGGACACCAAGGCGACCATCGAGGTCCTGAACCTGCTCGGTGAGAAGTATCTGCGTCTGCAGCCCGTCGGCAACGACTCGATGGCCGATGGAGGCACCATCCCACTCGCGCACACCGCGGCCAGCTACGACATCGTGCACGCCCTCGACGACCTGACCACAACCACGGGCGACATTGATCTGACCCAGCTGCAGAAGGCACTGGCGACGCTGTCCACGACGATCAACGCGGCCGCGCCGGAGACGCGCGGCACATTCAACGGGTTGTCGCGGATATCGGAGACGATCGCTAGCCGCAACGACCAGTTGCGCGACCTGTTCAAGCGCGCACAGAGCGTGACCACGCTGCTCAATCAGCGCAAGGGTGACCTCGTCGCGCTCATGAAGGACGGCGACAAGGTCTTCCAGGAGCTGATCAATCGGCACGCGGCGATCCACGCCCTGCTGGTCAACGCGACGACGCTGGCGACCCAGCTGAAGGGCGTGGCGACCGACAACCAGAAGCAGATCGGTCCTGCACTCAAGCAGCTCAACGACGCGATCTCGTTCCTCAACCAGCGCAAGGACCAGCTGGAGCAGACCATCAAGTACTACGGCCCCTATGCCTCGATCCTCATGAACGTCATCGGTACCGGCCCGTGGTTCGACGCCTACGTGCCGAACCTCCCGGGCCTGGTCACGGGTGAGTTCAAGCCAGGGACAAGGACGTACTCGAAATGAGCGCCTTGACGAACGTCCTTCCCGGCCGCCGCGGCTGGAGGGTGATCGCTGTGGTCGTCGTCCTCGTCCTGGGCGTCTTCTACTTCGCCTCGGGAGGCAGCCAGAAGACCGTCACGGTCTACTTCGACCAGGCGATCAGCGTGTATCCGGGAACGGACGTCGACATCATGGGCGTCCCGGTCGGCTCCGTGGACTCGGTGACGCCGCAGGGTGGCCAGGTCAAGGTCACGATCTCCTACGACGCCAAGTACAAGCTGCCCGCGAACGTTCGCGCCGCGGTGATCACGCCGACGCTCGTGGCGGACCGCTTCATCCAGCTCGCTCCCGCGTACTCCGGGGGAGCCGTCCTGCCCAGCGGCGGCGTCGTGCCGCTCTACTACGCCAACGGTCAGCGCCGGAACGCCGTCCCGATCGAGCTCGACCAGATCTACTCGAGCCTGGCCAACCTGACCAAGACCCTGGGCCCGAACGGCGCGAACAAGAACGGTGCGCTGAGTGAACTGCTGCACCAGAGTGCCCTCGCTCTGAAGGGCAATGGCGCACTGGGCAACAAGACCATTGCGAATCTGAGCAAGGCCGCCCAGGTGCTGGGGGACAACTCCAACCAGATCTTCGGGACCGTCGACAGCCTCGCGGGCTTGACCACGACGCTGCAGGCCAACGACAAGTTCGTCGGACAGTTCATGAGCCACCTCGCGACGGTGTCCTCGCAACTCGCGGGGGAGAGTGGCGACCTCCAGAAGGCCCTGGCCGCGGTCGCGAACGCCGTGGGCACCGTCCAGAGCTTCGTCCACGACAACCGCGCCATGCTGAAGGCCGACATCCAGCAGCTGACCACCACGGTGGGCGTGCTCGCCAGGCAGAAGCAGACGCTGGGCGACGTGCTCCAGTACTCGGCGCTCGGCCTCGGCAACCTGTCCGACGCGTACGACAACACCACGGGAACCATCGGCATTCGCGCACAGCTCGGTCCGATGGGCAGCGACCTGGGCAACCTGCTCTGCAACACGCTGACCACCAACATTCCTGCGAGCAACCCGGTCGCGGTGCAGGCATGTGCCTTGTTCAAGGCGTTGTTGGGTGGCGGCACGAGCCTCGGCGCGGGCCTGCCGACAGGCGCACCCAGCCAGAGCGTCAAGCCGCCGAACCAGAACGGCATCGCAGCCCTCCTCTCGGGACTGGGGGTGATCAAGAAATGAGCCGCCGTGGAATGTGGACCCGCTTGTTGATCGCCTTGGTCGCCGGGTGCGTGGTCCTGACCGGGTGCAGCTTCAACGGCGCCTACGACCTGCCGCTTCCGGGCAAGGTCGTCAGTGACTCCGACGGCTACAAGGTGAGCGCGGAGTTCGACGACATCGTGTCCGTCGTGCCGCGAACCCTGGTGATGGCCAACGACGTGCCGGTCGGCCAGGTGGACAGCATCGGGCGTAGCAAGGACGGCTGGCACGCCGTCGTGGTGATGACGATCAAGAAGAGCGTCGTCCTACCCGCGAACGCCACGGCGGCCGTGCAACAGACGAGTCTGCTCGGCGAGAAGTACATCGCGTTCACGGCGCCACCGGGCTCCTCGGTGGCGAAGGACGGCCGACTGTCGAACGGCGCCTACCTGAAGTTGAACTCGACGACCCGCGACCCCGAGGTGGAGGACGTGCTGGGCGCGCTGTCTGCGCTGCTGTCCGGCGGTGGCGTGGCGCAGTTGCACACCATCAGCGTCGAGCTGAACAAGGCATTCGACGGACGGCAGGCCGACGTCCGTGCGGCGCTCCACCAGCTCGACACCTTCGTCAACTCCCTGGACCACCAGAAGTCCGACATCGTCGCGGCCATGAGCTCCATCAACACGCTCACGGCGACACTGAACCGCGAGCGCAACACCATCGGC
>JBQCDC010000119.1:0-4110 GCA_051961575.1 Marmoricola sp. | reverse complement strand
CCGTTCCGCCAGGTCATCAAGGACGCCGGACTCGACGTCTCCAAGATCGACCACGTGGTCCTCGTCGGTGGCTCGACCCGTATGCCCGCGGTGGCCGACGTGGTCCGTGAGCTGACCGGCGGCAAGGAGCCCAACAAGGGCGTGAACCCGGACGAGGTCGTCGCCATCGGCGCCGCGCTCCAGGCCGGCGTGCTCAAGGGCGAGGTCAAGGACGTGCTGCTCCTCGACGTCACTCCGCTGAGCCTCGGCATCGAGACCAAGGGTGGCGTGATGACGGTGCTCATCGAGCGCAACACCACCATCCCGACCAAGCGCTCCGAGGTCTTCACGACCGCTGACGACAACCAGCCGTCGGTCGAGATCAAGGTCGCGCAGGGTGAGCGTCAGATGTGGGCGCAGAACCAGCCCCTCGGGAACTTCGAGTTGACCGGTCTGCCGCCGGCGCCGCGTGGCATTCCGAAGATCGAGGTCACCTTCGACATCGACGCCAACGGCATCGTCCACGTCCACGCCAAGGACCAGGGCACGGGCAAGGAGCAGTCGATGACGATCTCGGGCGGCAGCGCACTGTCCAAGGACGACATCCAGCGGATGGTCGCCGACGCCGAGCAGTACGCCGAGGAGGACGCCAAGCGTCGCGAGGCCGTCGAGGTCCGCAACCAGGCGGACTCGCTGGTCTACTCGACCGAGAAGTTCCTGGCCGACAACGCCGACAAGGTGAGCGAGGAGTTGAAGAACGAGGTCCAGGCCGACGTCGACGCGCTGAAGAAGCTGCTCGAGGACGAGTCCACCGAGAAGGACGCCTTCGACGCAGCGATCACCAAGCTCGGCGAGTCCAGTCAGAAGCTCGGTGCCGCGATGTACGAGTCGGCCGCCGCCGAAGGTGCCGCCGCTGAGGGTGCTCCGGCCGGAGAGCCTGAGGACGACGGCGTCGTCGACGCTGAGATTGTTGACGAGGACGACCACAAGTGACCTCGGACAACGCCGACTTCGAGGGGCAGTCGGTGCCCGACGACATCTCGGGCATCGACAACCTCCTGGAAGAAGGCGGGCCGTTGGAGCCACAGGACGTGGCGGCAGTCGAGACCGAGGGGGTCAGCCATGACCCCCTCGAGCTCGCCCTCCAGGAGGCGGCGGAACGCACCGCCGACCTGCAGCGCCTCCAGGCCGAGTACGCGAACTACCGCAAGCGCGTCGACCGCGATCGCGACCTGATCAAGGAGAACGCCGCCTTCGCCGCGCTCGCCCCGATCATCGACGTGATCGACAGCATCGACCGCGCCCGCGAGGCCGGTGAGCTCGAGGGCGGCTTCAAGACCGTCGCCGATCAGCTCGAGCGCGTGGTGGCCAACGCGGGCTTGACCCGCTTCGGCGAGCCGGGCGACGCCTTCGACCCGACTCTCCACGAGGCGCTGTCCCACATGGGCACCGACCCGGAGGTGAGCGTCGCGACCGCGAAGTTCATCGCCAAGGCCGGTTACCGGATGGGCGATCGGGTCGTGCGCGCGGCCCAGGTCATCGTGGTGGATCCGGAGGTTGAGGAGCCCGAAGGGCGTCACGAAACCCCCGGAACTGAATGAACACGTGGTTTCGTGACGAGTTTCGAGACGGCCTCCGGCCTCCTCAACCTCTCCTCAACCACCGTCAAGGGAAAGGGGTGAATCGTGAACAACGCTGACTGGGCCGACAAGGACTACTACAAGATCCTGGGCGTCACCAAGGACGCCGATGCGGCTGCGATCAAGAAGGCTTGGCGCAAGATCGCGAAAGAGAACCACCCCGACACCCACCCTGGTGACACCGCCCGGCACGACGTCTACAAGGCTGCGTCCGAGGCCAACGACGTGGTCGGCGATCCGGCCAAGCGCAAGGAGTACGACGAGTACCGTGCGGCGGTCTCGTCCGGAGGCTTCGGCCCGTTCCGCGGCGCCCCCGGTGGTGGCTTCAGCGCCGAGGGCTTCGACGTCTCGGACCTGTTCGGCGGGCTGTTCGGCAACGCCGGCTTCGGCGGTGGGCGCCAGCGCGCGCCTCGCCCGACGAAGGGCGCGGACGTGGAGGCTCAGACCACGCTGTCCTTCGTGGACGCGGTCAATGGCACCACGATCTCGCTGAACCTCGCCTCGGATCAGGCCTGTCCGACCTGTCACGGCACCGGCGGCAAGCCTGGCACCAAGCCGGTCGTCTGCCCCGAGTGCGACGGCGCAGGCTCGGTCATGCGCTCGATGGGCGGCTTCTCCGTAAACGAAACCTGCCCGCGCTGCCATGGTCAGCAGCTGATCTACACCGAGGCGTGCCCGACCTGTCACGGCTCCGGCCGCGGCACCTCGAACCGCAAGGTCCAGGCGCGTATCCCCGCCGGCGTCGACGACGGTCAGCGCATCCGCCTCAAGGGCAAGGGCGCTCCCGGCGAGCACGGCGGCCCAGCCGGGGACCTCTATATCAAGGTGCACGTGCTCGCGCACCCGATCTTCACCCGCAGCGGAACGTCGCTGAAGGTGGATGTCCCGGTGACCTTCGACGAGGCCGTGCTGGGCGCTGAGATCAAGGTGCCCACGCTGGGTGGCGCGCCGGTGACGCTGCGCGTCCCGCCGGGTACGCCGAACGGCCGGACCTTGCGCATCCGCGGTCGTGGCGTCCCGAGGGCGAACGGCGAGAAGGGCGACCTGTTGGCGACGATCGTCGTCGAGGTTCCGTCCACGCTCCCGCCGGAGGCGATGGCGGCGGTCGAGGCCTATCGCGACGCGCGGGGCAGCGTCGATCCTCGTGCTGCTCTCCTAGGAGGTCAGTGATGGCACAGCGTCCGTCCACGCCCGGACCGGCGGTTCCGGTCTACGTGATCAGCGTCGCCGCTGAGCTCACCGGTCTGCACCCGCAGACCCTGCGCCAGTACGACCGGCTCGGCATCGTGTCGCCGGGCCGTACTGGGGGCGGTGGCCGCCGCTACTCCCTGCGCGACGTCGAGCTCCTCCGCGAGGTCGCCGAGCTCACCGCGAGCGGTATCGGCCTCGAGGGCGTCCGCCGGATCCTCGATCTGGAACGCCAGGTCGCGAGCCTCCGCGAGCGCAACGCTCAGCTCCGAGCCCGCACCGCCGACCTCGAGGCCGCCCTCGACGAGGCGATCGCGACTCTTCGCGGCAAGCGAAGCAACCTCCCCGTCCTCAGAGTCCGCGGAATCGTCAGCCCGCTCGACTGACCTGCCAACCACCCCCGACGGTGCCTGACGTCACCGCGGACGCCTCTTCTAGTAACTCCGAGTTACGACTACCCTCAGGTCCGCATACGTGTAGAAATCGGCGGACGGGTGATCAATGGTGGGCTCCGGAGGATTTCCGTTGACGCTGCAGGAGATCGACTGGTTCCTCCAAAACCTGCACAACTGGAAAGAATGGGCCGCTTTCCTCAGCATTCCGCTCTTCACGGGCGTCATCGGCTGGCTGATCAACTGGACCGGCCTGATCATGCTGTTTGCGCCGATCAACCTCTACGGCATCGACGTCCCCGGGCTCAAGCCGCTCTCCCGCATCCTGCCGCGCAAGCTCCAGGAGATCCCGGGCCTGCTCCACGGCAAGCTCGGTTGGCAGGGCATCGTGCCGGCCCGTGCCGCCAAGATGGGCAGCATCGCGGTGGACAAGGCGATCGCCAAGCTCGGCACTCCCAAGGAGTTCTACCAGCAGCTCGAGCCCGACCAGATCGCCGAGCACATCATCTCGATGTTCAGGCCGCAGATGCCGGAGATCGTCGACGAGGTGATGCGTCGCGAGCACCCCGGCCTCTGGCGCGACATGCCGGCCGGCGGCAAGCGTGCGATCGTCGAGCGGGTCCAGAACCAGCTGCCGTCGATCATCCACAGCCTCACCGACGAGATCGGCGAGCACATCGATCAGCTGCTCGACCCGAAGATCATGGTGATCGAGCACTTCCGCAAGAACCCGGGGCTGGTCGTCACGATCTTCCGCGACATCGGTCAGCGCGAGCTGAACCTGATGGTCGCGTTCGGCTTCATCTTCGGTTTCCTGCTCGGCATCCCGGTCGCGATCATCGTCTCGATCGTCGACGTGTGGTGGCTGCTGCCGGTGCTGGGCGTGGTGGTCGGCTGGTCGACCAACCTGC
>JBQCDC010000118.1:0-5493 GCA_051961575.1 Marmoricola sp. | reverse complement strand
TGTTCGGGCGACATGCTGCTCGAAGCGGTGCTGGCGTGTGCCGGCGTCACGCTGCGATCGGTGGCGACGTCGATGGGTATCGAGATGGAATCGATGACGGGCGAGGCGCGGGCCTCTTTCGACGCGCGGGGCACGCTCGGTCTGGACCGCGACGTGCCGGTGGGCATCAGCGAGCTCGAGGTGACCTTCACGGTCGACACCGATGCATCAGAAGAGGCTCTGCTGAAGCTCGTCGATCTGACGGAGCGCTACTGCGTCGTCGGTCAGTCGCTGGCGCACCCGCCGCGGATCCGGGTGGCGCGTGCGGTTTCACAACCTGCGTTGTGATGTTGCGGCATACCGACCGAAATTTCGGTCGGGAAGCCACCACATCGATCAGGTCGCGCAGGGATGTGGCGTGGTCGCGCTCGCACTCATCCGACCGTGCGAGGCGACGTACATGCTTCCGAAACGATCAAACTGGCGGCATAGCGATCGACATTTCGATCGGTATGCCGCACCATCACAACGCGGGTTGTGACACCGCCCCGACCGCCGTCCGACCGTGACAGTAAATCTGTCATGATCCGCACATGAGTCTTCAACTTGGTCAGGGCACCGGTCCGCTGCGCGGTGTGAAGGTGGTCGAGCTGGCCGGTATCGGACCGGGACCGCACGCCTGCATGATCCTCGCCGACCTCGGCGCGGACGTGATCCGCATCGACCGTCCGCGGGGCCCGAGCATCGGTGGCTCAAGCAACGACATCCTGAACCGCGGTCGGCCGAGCGTTGCACTCGACCTCAAGAACCCGCGGGCTATCGAGACTGTGCTGCAGCTGGTCCAGGACGCCGACATCCTCATCGAGGGCATGCGGCCCGGCGTGACCGAGCGCCTTGGTCTCGGTCCCGAGGACTGTGCCGCGCGCAACCCGCGGCTCGTCTACGGACGCATGACCGGATGGGGCCAGGACGGCCCCTGGTCGCAGCTCGCGGGCCACGACATGAACTACATCTCGATCACCGGCGCTCTCTACGGCCTGGGCCAGGACAAGGCGCGGCCGCACTTCCCGGGCAACCTCGTCGGTGACTTCGGCGGTGGATCCGCTTACCTGGTGATCGGTCTGCTGGCGGCGCTCCTTGAGGCGCGGGTCTCCGGTCAGGGCCAGGTCGTTGACGCGGCGATCGTCGACGGCACCGCGCACCTCAACGCGATGGGCGCGGCCTTCCTGGCCACGGGTCTTCAGGGCACCGAGCGGCTCAGCGGCCTCCTCGACGGCGGCACGCCGTACTACGACATCTACGAGACGGCTGACGGTCGCCACATGTCCGTCGGGTCCCTCGAGCCGCAGTTCTACGCGGAGATGATCGCCCGGTTGGGAATTGAGGACGTTGCTCCCGATCGGAACGACCCAGCGAATTTCGGCGAGTTGCGATCCCTGCTGACGGAAACGTTCAAGTCGAAGACCCAGGCCGAGTGGGCCGAGATCTTCTTCGACTCGGATGCCTGTGTGGCGCCGATCCTCCCGATGCGCGAGGCCTTCGACCACCCGCACATCAAAGCCCGCGAGATCTTCGTCGAGCGCGACGGCATCGTGCAGCCGGCGCCCGCGCCGCGCTTCTCGCGCACCGAGGCCACGCTGACCACGCCTCCCGACTTCGCCGGCGCGCACACGCGCGAGGCGCTTGAGGCCTGGGGCGTGAAGGACGTCGACGGTCTGATCGCCGACGGAGTCGCCACGCAGTCCTGACGGAGTTCTCCACACGGCGGGTTGTCCAGAGGTAAGACCTCGGGCGGCCCGCCGTGTCGTCGTTTCTGGCGACGCTCGTGCTCATGTGGTTGGGCGGGGATCCAGAGGCGATCAGGCATACGGCGTCGCGGTTGCGCGCGCTGACGGACACACTCACGGCTGATCGTGAGATCGCTTCGCGTCGGCTGAGGTCTGTGGAATGGGAGAGCGTCGGCGCCGACGCGTTCCGCCGACAGTCCGTGGAGGACTTCGCGCTCTACGACCAGGCGTCGGCCGCGCTCGATGACGTGGCGCGAGCGCTCGATCAGCTCGCCTCCACACTGGCTCACCGGCAGCAAGCCTTGGTCGACTTCGCGGCGGACGTCGGGCGGACCGTCGAGGAGATCTGGTCGGAGGGCGTGTCTGGGGCCAGGCACGTTCTTCACGACATCACCGGTGGGCTGTTGTGAGGGCGGACGTCACGATCACGGTGTTGGGTCGCCTCGGATGGGCGAGTCGGTTCTCAGAGATCGATGTTCGCGGGCCAACAGCCACCGAGACCACGGTGCGATTCGGGACGCGGACTCCCGGTCCGGACGCCGTGACGGAGAGGTCGTTTCCGACGACATCGGTGGTTGACGAGATTTTGCGGGACCTCCCACCAAGGCCAGACTTCCCGGCCTGCGACGCTCAGGCGGTCCACGCAGCATGGGAGGCGATCGCTGCGTTTGCGCGGGGCTCAGGCGGGGCCGCAGCGTCGTATGCGCAGTCAATCTTGCGATGGGAGTTCGTCCCCGAATGCGTTCGCTCGCTGCAACAGTCCGTCCGCGCGGAGTTTCTTGTCATCACCGCGAGTCCGTCGGGCGAAGTGATGCGCTGGTGGGTCAGCGGTGACAGCGGATGGGTCGGTATCTCTCTCAGCGGTGGTGTGGTGTCGATGGTGCCGAGTTCACTTGCCGCCATCAGATTCGACCTGCTCGCTGATCTGGTCGATGCGGTGACGGCGTGAGTGGCGACGGCCTTACGGTCACGGGCGGCGCGAATGGGCTCGCGGCGAGATTCGACGACCTGCACGCCCATGCGAATCTGCTCGACACGATCGCGAGCGACCTGGGCGAGGTGGCGGCGACCTTGGCTCGCGTCGCGATCAGCCCCGATATCGCGGAAGCCGCAGTTCTGTGTCCGATCGAGGCCGCGCGGACCGAGGAAGCTCTACTCGCCGCGAACGTCGGGCCGCACGGGGTGGGGGTGGCGTGGGCTCGGGCCGAAGCGAGCGTCGCCTTCGTGCGTTTCTCGATCGCTGCGTATCAAGAGGTCGACGACCTTCTCGATCGTGCAGGCGATCAACTCGCGTTCGCCGGAGGGTTCGCGGCGGGACGCCTGGGCACTCCCTTGCTTGCGGCGGCCGCCCTGAGCAATCCCTTGGTTGCTGCGGCGCTGTGGGTGAATCGCGGTCGGCTGTTGGACGGAGCGCAGAAGCTCGCCTACGAGGAGCCTTGGGTGCAGGAGATCGCCACCCGGTCCGCGCCGGGGTTCGTCGAGGGAGCGGCGTCCTCGATATTGGGTGGGAGCCCAGTGCTGATGGCGTTGGTCAGTGGCGGTCACTGGCCGACTTCGGATCTGCGCGGTGCGGTGGATGGGCTCCTGCAGATCGCGGGGCGGGCGGGTTTGTTGCAGGACTCGGGCAGGCTTGAGGTCAAGCGCGTAGGGAGCCCGAGCTCGACAGATCTGCGTGAGGGCCGGTTCTTCGCCGAGGTGATGCGCCAACAAGACTTGTTGGACGACAAAGACCGCACTATCCAAGTCATTGCTGTCGACGGACCTCGCGGGCCTTCGTATGTCGTGCAGATCCCGGGAACCCAGGAATGGGCTCCGACGCGGGGCGGCAATCCGGTCGATCTGGCGACGAACGTGCACCTCGTCGCTGGTCACCAGACGCAACTGGCCGCGGCCGTGATCACCGCAATGCGTGAGTCGAATATCCCACGCGACGCTCCAGTGATGCTGACGGGCCACAGCCAGGGCGGGCTTGCTGCCGCGACGATGGCTGCTAATCCACAGTGCCGGGCTGAGTTCAACATCGCGGCAGTCGTGACGGCCGGTAGCCCTATCGCTCGGGTGCCGATCCCTTCGGATGTCGCAGTCTTCAGCATTGAAGGGCGTCGTGATCTTGTGCCGAAGCTCGATGGGGCGGACAACCCGGACAGGCCGAACTGGGTCACCGTTACGCGCGACGATGACGGCTCAGTTGACGGAGATGGCGAGGATGTCGTGGATGCACACTCGGTCCGGACATATAGGCGCACGGCGAGCGCCATCGACGGCGCTGATGAGCCCGCTCTTCTGCGATGGCGGGCAGACAACACTGACTTCTTCGGTCACGGTTCCATCTCTCAGTTCCGTCTCTCCGTCGCGGGAACCCGCTGATATGCGGAGGCGCGCGCTTCCGCTGCTGTTGCTCGCACTCGCCGGTTGTTCGCTCAACAATCTCCCCATGCCCCGAGCGAGCTACGCTCCGGTCGCGGATGTTCGGTTGTATGCGCGCATCGCGACCATCCCCGGCGTGGTGAGAGCGGGAGTGCGGTGGTCGAACAGTTTCGACTTTCCCAACGGCTACCGCGGGACGGTCTATGTCGTTCGGGCGGCGGATGCCACGACGATCCTGGACCGTTCCCTGGCAATCCTTCGTCAGGGCCGACCCGGCGCGGACCTCGGAGGTATCGAGGTCTTGCCCGAGGGCGCGTTCGCCACCTTCCCGTCGATGTTCGGCCTCGAGACCCAAGCCGACTACACCGCCCGCTACGGCCCGCAACCCGGCTCAGGGACGCCTCCGCGAACACCGCTGATGCGCGTCGGTGACCCAGTTAACACACCCCAATCTTGACCCTGACAGTTCTACTGTCACAATTGATGGCGCGTGCCGCGCAAGGCGCACGCCCATCCACCAAGAAGCGGTGAGGATTCACATGAGCCAAGAGGCGTTCATCTACGACGCGGTGCGTACTCCGCGCGGTAAGGGCAAGAAGGACGGCAGCCTTCACGAGGTCAAGCCGATCAGCCTTGTCACGGGTCTGATCAACGCGGTCCGCGAGCGCAACCCGGGACTCGACCCCCAGCGTGTCGACGACATCGTGCTGGGCGTGGTCAGCCCCATCGGCGACCAGGGTGGCGACATCGCCAAGACCGCTGCCATCGCCGCCGGCATGCCCGACACCACTGCTGGTGTGCAGCTCAACCGCTTCTGTGCCTCGGGCCTCGAGGCCGTCAACCAGGCCGCCGGTCGCATCCGCAGCGGCTGGGAGGACCTCATCTTCGCGGGTGGCGTCGAGGCCATGTCCCGCGTCCCCATGGGCTCCGACGGCGGCTCGTGGGCCGCTGACCCCCGCACCGCGCTGGACACCAGCTTCGTGCCGCAGGGCATCGGCGCCGACCTGATCGCCACCCTCGAGGGTTGGGGCCGCGAGGACGTCGACGCGTTCGCCGCCCAGTCGCAGGCGCGTGCCGCCAAGGCTCAGGCCAACGGCTACTTCGACAGCCAGGTCGTGGCGGTCAAGGACCGCAACGGCCTCACGGTTCTGGACCGCGACGAGTTCATCAAGCCGGGCACCACGGTCGAGACGCTCGCCGGCCTCAAGCCGTCGTTCCAGTTCCACGGCGACCTCGGCTTCGACGACGTCGCCCTGCAGCGCTACCACTGGGTCGAGAAGATCAACCACGTCCACCACGCCGGCAACTCCTCGGGCATCGTGGACGGCGCCGCTCTGATGGCGATCGGCAACGAGCAGGT
>JBQCDC010000117.1:0-2652 GCA_051961575.1 Marmoricola sp. | reverse complement strand
GTTGCCCTCGGAACCACAAGCCTTGTAGTCCGGGTTCGGAGCGTAGGTGGACCCGCTGACCTTGTACGGCAGGTAGGCACCGGTGGCGGGGCAGCCCGTCGCCGTCGAGGCCGAGTCGAACGGAACCAGCACGTAACCGGTCCCGGCGGTCATGCCCGACGGGTCAGCGATCACGCCGTTGTGGTAGCCGATGAACTTCGCGGCCGAGAACGGCGCGATCGCGGCCACACCGGCCGGCGCGGCGCCGAGAACCGCGGCGTCGTGCTCCTGAACCGCGCTGCCGTCAGGCATCTGCGCACCGATGTACGGAACGACCTGGCTGCCGGGCCCGGTATTGACCGGGTACGCGTTCGTGAACAGGTCGTCGTCCTTGTTGCTGTTATAGACGATCGGCGAGCCCGTGATCTTGCTCAGCTGCTGCAGGAAGAACTGACGGCTGCCCGAGCCCGGCTTCGGAAGGAATGCCTGGATCGGCTGAGTCGCGTCCGTCGGAGCGGCCGGGTTGGTGGCCGAGGTCAGCAGGGTGCCGTCGACGGTGTCGACGTAGGTGTCGGTGCCCGAGTAGATGTTCGCCAGGTCGGCGAGGGTCAGGCCCTTGTTGCCGTTGGTCTTCAGGAACGGGCTGCCCGCGGGCGCCGCGAAGCTGATCGCGTCGACGGCGAACGGGATCTCGGTGACCACACCGGAGCCGGCGGTGGTGACGTAGCCGCTCGGCTCGCCGCGCGACTCGGTGCCCTGGAAGCCCGAGGCGCGCGAGTAGTCGACGTCACCGATGCCGACGTTGTCGGAACCACCGGAGATGCGGCCGATCGACTCGCTGAGGGCCTTGTAGCCGGCGCCAGAGCCGTTCGGGTGAGCCGGTGCAACGCCGCCGCTGCGGTAGGTCAGGCCCGTGGTGCCGGTAGCGGTCCACGAGGCGAGGTTGAGAAGCTGGGTCGAGCCGTCGGGGCCCGTGTAGGTGCCGAGGTCCTGGCTGATGCCGTACTCGACGTCCTGGATGGTGTCCGAACCCACGCCGACGAGCGTGTACTGGCCGACGCCAGCGCCGCCCAGGTTGGTGCTCGCCGTCGGGTCTTCCTGGTCCGCCGTCAGAGGCGTGCCGGTGGCGTTGGCGGCCGTGACGCCCAGACCAAGCGCCAGCGTGGCAGCCGTAGCAAGGCTGAGACCCGCCTTGCTGAAGGTGCTCACCTTCATCGAGATGTTCCTTTCCTAAGGGGCGCTGTTAACCCGCGGTCGGGTATCAGCGACTCGCACGCTAGGAGCGGCTTAGGGACGGCTGGGAGGTATTGCATGAACACTGCGTTAACCAGGAGGAAGAATCAGGTGGCCTGCCTCCGTGACGCGAGCAACAGCGACGGTCCACCGATCAGGCAGGGCACGAAGAAGCACAGCGCTGCCAACAGGGCGTACTGACCTGCTGGGGTCACGTGGGCCGCGGCGGTGATCCCACCGGGGATCGCGGTCGAGGCCTTGGCGGCCACCGGCGCCTTGCCCGATCCGGTCGCGCCACCGCCGGACGTCGAGCCGCCCGCCGGTGTCCCGGTGCCGCCACTCGACGAGGTGCCGCCGGAGCCGGTCGCTCCGCCGCCGGTTCCGCCTCCACCACCCGTACCGGACGGGTTCTGGTGCGACGGACACTTCGGGCTGGTGACCTCGTCGCGCAACGCCGCTGCGACCGCAGTGGTCTTGGCGGCATCCGAGGCCGAGAGTGGCGCGTATCCCAGCGGAAGCTGCCCGAGCTGCGTGCCGGGCGCCTGGCCGTTGGTGGCGGCGTAGTCGAGGAACTTCGCGTCCGCGCTCAGGTCGGCGGTGGGGGTCGCACAGACGTTGATCGCGGCGAGGGTCTGCATCGACAGCGGATACCCACCCGAGGCACCGGCGATCCCTTCGGCGATCGTCTGCGGCGTCGCGCTGACTGCCGACGACGTGTCGCTCGGCGAGGTCACCAGCGTGGCGGTCGGCAGACCGTACAGAGCCGCCGCCTCGGAGGTGGTGATGGCCAACGCGAATCGAGCACCCGGCACCTGCGGTCCGGAGGCGGTGGCCTGCGGCGGCGTCAGCGTTGTGTCCCAGGTGATCTTCTTACCCGAGTTGGCCGTGACCGTGCGCAGCGCGCCCTCGGCGAAGTCCAACGTGTACGGACGCATGTCGAGCGTGCCGAAACCGGGCGCCGGCCAGTCACCGGTCTTGTATGTCGAGGCATCGTTCTTGGGGAACGAGGTGACCGACGTGTCGGTGCCGAGGTGGAGGCTCTTGTAAGCGCTGTTGATGGTCGCCCCGTGAACGGTGTTGCCATCCAGGAAGCTCTTCGCATCCGGGTCGGAGCGCAGCCACGCCCAGACCTTGGACGCCGCGTCCGTGTCGCCGAAGGGTGTCATCAAGCCGTCGGGCAGCTGGTTGGCGTAGAAGTACTTGAAGTCCGGGTTGAGCGCGAGGAAGTCCGGGTCCTGCAGCAGGCTATCCGGGTTCGAGGCGGGAACGGTGGCGCCCGCGCCTCGACCGTCGCCGGGCGTATCCGACTTATAGGACTGCGTCAGCAGCTTGGCCACGATGAGCGGTGTCAGTCGCAGGTTGTCGACCAGGGTTCCGTTAGCCCCGAGGTCTGTGTTGCTGGTGTCCCGCGTGTAGTTCTTGTCGATCAGGTAGCTGATC
>JBQCDC010000116.1:0-7480 GCA_051961575.1 Marmoricola sp. | reverse complement strand
CGTCGAGCTCGCGGTGGAGAAGGAGCTCGGCTTCTCGGGCAAGCCCGACATCGAGGCCTACGGCATCGCGGCGTTCAACGAGAAGTGTCGCGAGTCTGTTCAGCGCTACACCGACGCCTTCGAGACCATGACCACCCGCATGGGTTACTGGACCGACCTGTCCGAGCCCTACCGGACCATGGACCCGAGCTACGTGGAGTCGGTCTGGTGGGCGCTGAAGCAGATCCACACCTCCGGTCGCCTGGTCGAGGACTATCGCGTGGCGCCCTACTGCCCGCGCTGTGGCACGGGGCTCTCCGACCACGAGCTGGCTCAGGGCTACGAGACGGTCACCGACCCGTCCGTGTACGTGAAGTTCCCGCTGACCTCCGGTCCGCTGGCGGGCCGGGCCTCGCTGCTGATCTGGACGACGACGCCGTGGACGCTCGTCTCGAACGCCCTGGTGGCCGCCAGCCCCGAGCTCACCTACGTGGCCATGACCGACGGCAACGAGACGCTCGTGGTGGCGGAGGTGCTTGCCGAGAAGGCACTCGGCGAGGGCTGGACCCCGACGGGCGAGCGCTTCACCGGGCTCGAGCTGGAGGACTGGTCCTACCAGCGACCCTTCACCTGGCTCGACTGGCCGGACGCGGTGAAGGGTCCGCACTTCGTGGTCACCGAGGCCTACGTCACCGCCGAGGACGGCACCGGGCTGGTCCACCAGGCGCCGGCCTTCGGTGAGGACGACTTCCTGTCCGGTCGCCGCCACGGCGTCGGGATGGTGAACCCGATCGACACCACGGGTCACTTCGACGCATCGATCCCGCTGGTCGGCGGCCAGTTCTTCCGCGACGCGAACGCCGCGCTCATCGAGGACCTCACCGCGCGTGGGCTCCTGTTCCGCAATGTCGCGTACGAGCACAGCTACCCACACTGCTGGCGATGCCACACCGCGCTGCTCTACTACGCGCAGCCGTCCTGGTACATCCGCACCACGGCGATCAAGGACGAGCTGCTCGCACAGAACGAGAAGACCACCTGGTTCCCCGAGACCATCAAGCACGGTCGCTACGGCGACTGGCTGGAGAACAACATCGACTGGGCGCTCTCGCGCAGCCGGTACTGGGGAACGCCGCTGCCGATCTGGCGCTGCTCCGAGGGTCACCAGACGTGCGTCGGGTCCCTGACGGAGCTCGGCGAACTGACCGGGTCCGACCAGATGTCACTCGACCCACACCGGCCGTTCGTGGACGACGTGACCTTCGACTGCCCGGTGTGTGGCGAGACCGCGACCCGCGTACCCGAGGTCATCGACGCCTGGTTCGACTCGGGCTCGATGCCGTTCGCGCAGTGGGGCTACCCACACGTGCCCGGCTCGGTGGAGATCTTCGAGAGGGCCTACCCGGCGGACTTCATCGCCGAGGCGATCGACCAGACGCGTGGCTGGTTCTACACGCTGATGGCCGTCGGCACGCTGGTGTTCGAGGAGTCGTCCTACAAGAACGTGCTCTGTCTGGGCCACATCCTCGCTGAGGACGGCCGCAAGATGAGCAAGCACCTCGGCAACATCCTCGAGCCGATCTCGCTCATGGACGAGCACGGCGCCGACGCCGTCCGCTGGTTCATGGCGTGTGCCGGATCGCCGTGGTCGGCTCGTCGCGTCGGACACAACACCTTGCAGGAGACCGTCCGGAAGGTCCTGCTGACCTACTGGAACACGGTTGCCTTCCAGGCGCTCTATGCGAACCTGAGCGAGTTCGACCCGGCTGCGCCGGTCGCTCCGGTCAGCGAGCGCCACGTGCTCGACCGCTGGGTGCTCAGTGAGGCGAACCAGCTGATCATCGAGGTCACCGAGGCGCTCGAGGCGTTCGACACGCAGCGCGCCGGTGCCGTGCTCTCGGCCTACGTCGACGACCTGTCGAACTGGTACGTGCGGCGGTCGCGTCGCCGCTTCTGGGACGGTGAGGCAGAGGCGTTCGCGACGCTGCACGAGGCGTTGCGGATCGTGACGCTGCTGATGGCACCGTTGACGCCGTTCATCACCGAGCGGGTGTGGCAGGACCTCTTCGCGGGTACCGCCGGCGAGCCCGACTCCGTGCACCTGGCGGCTTGGCCGATGGCGGACACCTCGGCGATCGATGCCGAGCTGGGCAAGCAGATCAAGTCCGTGCGACGGCTGGTCGAGCTGGGACGGGCGGCGCGTGCCGAGTCGAAGATCCGCACGCGGCAGCCGCTCGGTCGCGCGCTGGTCCCGACTGCTGCCTACGAGAGCCTCGGCGACGAGTTGCTCGCCGAGATCGCCGAGGAGCTCAACGTCACCACGATCGAGCCCCTCTCCGCTGCCGGTGCCGACCTGGTCAGCTTCAGCGCGAAGGGCAACTTCCGCGCCTTGGGCAAGCGGTTCGCCAAGGAGACGCCGAACGTGGCGAACGCGATCGCGGCCGCCGATGCGGCAGCGCTGGCCGCCTCGCTCGCGGCCACGGGCACCGCATCAGTGACGCTCGACGGTCGCGAGGTCGAGGTTCTCGCCGACGAGGTCATCCTCACCGAACGCCCCCACGAGGGCTGGTCCGTGGTCAACGAGCAGGGCGAGACGATCGCGCTCGACCTGGAGATCACGCCCGCGCTCCGCCGAGCAGGCCTGGCGCGCGAGATGATCCGCTCGATCCAGGAGACCCGCAAGACCACGGGCTTCGAGGTCTCGGATCGGATCGCCCTGACCTACGCGGTCAACGGCGACGCCGCCGAGGCGTTCGCCGAACACCGCGAGCTGATCGCATCCGAGGTCCTCGCCTCGACGATGACCGAGGCGGACAGCAAAACCGGTCTCACCGTCGTCGACGATGAGACCGGCTTCGCTTATTCGGTTTCCAAGCTCTAGAGGAGATCAGGCTTCTTCGCCGAGGATCGACTTCAGTCGCTTGGGCGCGTGCTCGGTGGCCACCGCGCCGGGCAATTCGCCGCCGGCGACGTCGCCGTCGAGGGCCGCGAGCTGCTGGGTGAAGTAGCTCTTCAGGCGGCTGCGGTACTCCCGCTCGAAGACGCGGAGCGACTCGATCTCGCTGTTGAGCTTCTCCTTCTCCTTCTCCAGGGAGCCGAGGTGCTCGCGGCGCCGGGCTTCGGTCTCGGAGTCGAGCATCTGAGCGCGCGTGCGAGCGTCGGACTCGAGGCGGTCGGCCTTGACCTTGGTCTCGGCCTCGAGGCGCTCGGCCTTGGTGCGGGCACCGCCGACGATGGAGTCGGCCTCGTCCTTGGCGCTGCTGACGAGCTCGTCGGCGTTGCGCGTGGCGATCTCCAGCAGCTTGGCGGCTGCGGAGGACGCCTCGGCGACCGTGGAGACCTTGATCTCCTGAACGGCAGCGGGTGCGGCGGCGGGAGCAGGCGTGACGGGTGCGACGGGAGCGGGAGCGGGCTCAGGAGTCTTGAACGGCTCGGGCGCCTTGGCGACCGGGGCACTGATGGCGCCATCGCGGCCGGCCGAGGCCAACTGCGAGCGCAGGTCTTCGTTCTCCTTGTAGAGACGGGCGAGTTCAGCCTCGACCTCGTCAAGGAACTGGTCGACCTCCCCCATGTCGTAGCCCTCGCGCAGGCGAACCGGCGTAAAACGCTTGTTGCTCACGTCCTCAGGCGTCAGCGGCATAGCCACTCCCATTCGTAGGTTGACGGAAATTACTGCTTGACCGACGCGCAGACGTCGGTCCCCCGAAGAATAGTCGCTTTCAGCGGCCTCATGTGTAGAGGAAAGATTGGTTCAAGACGCGGAGCACGAACACCGCCAGAAGTACGACGAGAAATCCTACGTCGAGAAGGACGGGTCCCAGCCTGATCGGCGGCAAGAGCCTCCGCACCATGCGGATCGGCGGATCCGTAGCCGTGTAGACCACTTCCAGAAGGATCAGAACCACACCTCGCGGCACCCAATCACGCGCGAAGTACTGCAGCCACTCGACGACGAGCCGCCCCAGCAGCAGGACCAGATACAGGTACAGAACCAGATCGATCACTGCACCAGCGGTTCGCATGGGGCGAGGCTAGCGCGTCAACTCAACTCTGGTTGAAGAAACCGCTCTCCGCGGCGCGCTCCTTCTCCTCAGCGTCAACACTGACGTTGGGAGGGGTGAGGAGGAACACACGCTGGGTGACCCGGTCGATCGATCCGCGCACGGAGAAGACCAGGCCGGCCGCGAAGTCGACGAGGCGCTTGGCGTCCGCGTCGCTCATCTCGGTCAGGTTCCTGATGACCGGGATCCCGTCGCGGAAGTTCTCGCCGATGACGCGGGCCTCGTTGTAGGTACGCGGGTGCAGCGTCACGATGCGCGACAGCGGCATCGAGGCCGTGGCGGGCTGGGCGACGCCGGTGCGGCGACGGTCGTGGAGGTTCGAGACGGGTCGAGCGACCGGCGCGGGCGCCTGGGTCTGCTCCGGCTCGTCGTACGCGTCGTAGGAGCGCTCGTCCGCGTAGTCGCCCTCGACGTCTTCGAGCAGCCCGAGGTACACGCCCATCTTTCGCATAGCGCCACTCATGGTTATTCCTCCGAAGCAGAAGTCTTGGGCGCCGTAACGCCTTTGCGTTTGAGGCTACTTGCTGAGAGGCCTGTTCCCGAGGATTGCGGACCCGACGCGCACGTGTGTCGCGCCAAATCTGATCGCCTCCTCGAGGTCCCCACTCATGCCCGCCGAGATCGCGCTCGCCTCAGGGTGATCGCGCCGGATCCGGTCGGCGACGCCGGCCAGTCGCTCGAAGGCCTCGGCAGGGCTGCCGCCCAGGGGCGCTACGCCCATCACCCCCAGGAGTCGCAGGTGCGTTTCCTGGGCGACCGCGTCGGCCAGACGCTGGGCTTCGTCCGGGAGGACACCCGCTCGCTGTGAGCCCGAGGCGACATCGGGCGGGTCCAGCGAGATCTGGACCAGGACACCCACCTCACGACTGCTCTCGGCTGCCCCCCGCGCGAGTCCGGGCAACAGCTTCGCCCGATCGACGGACTCGACGATGTCGGCGTAGCGCGCGACGGCTGCGGCCTTGTTCGACTGGAGACCGCCGATGAAGTGCCAGCGAAGGCCCTCCAGGTCGGCACACTCGGCGGCCTTGGCCTCCGCCTCCTGGTGCCGGTTCTCCCCCAGATCGGTGATCCCCAGGGCGGCGAGGTGTCGCACATCCGAAGCGGGGAAGAACTTCGTGACGGCAACCAGCGTGATGTCGCTGGCCTCACGGCCCGCGGCCTGGGCTGCGGCGCCGATGCGAGCGCGCACTCGCCCCAGGTTGCCGACGAGTTCCGCGCGGCGTGCGTCCGCGTCGCTCACCGCGACTGTCCGATCCGGATGATCCCGACGTGGCGGCCTGCGGACGCGCCATCGCGGCGATAGGAATACAGGTCCTCGGACTCCCGGGTGCAGCGCGACACGTCGTGCACGGTGACGTCGACCTCCTCGAGCTGCGCCCGCAGGCCGGCGCCGAGGTCGAGTGACGGCGTTCCCCAGGATGTCGTCGCCCTGGCGGCCGGAACCGACTCGACGACCGCGGCCTGCATCTCTGCGGGGACCTCGTAGCAGGAGCCACAGACGTAGGGCCCGATCCACGCCTCGATCTGTGTCGCCCCACGCTCGCGCATGGCGGAGACGGTCTCGACCACCACCCCGAGAACGACGCCGGCGCGACCGGCATGGGCCGCTGCGATGACTCCGACCTCCGGATCGGCGAGGAGGACAGGAACGCAATCGGCCGCGCGCACCGACAGGGTCAGGCCAGGAGCAGTCGCCACGACGCCGTCTGCTTCGGGAAGAACTGACGGGTCGAGCGTGAGAAGTGACGGGTCGGCGAGGTGGACGTGGGAACCGTGGACCTGGCGCAGATGCACCCAGGCGTCCTGGGGGCCGAACGCCTCGCGCACCCGCTGGATGTTCTCGGGCACGCGGGGATCGGCCGTACCGACAGCGAGGTTCAACTCGTCGAACGGGGCAGCACTAACCCCGCCGAGCCGGTCCGTGAAGGCCAGGTCGACGGGGCCGATGCTTCCCCGGAAAGCGAACATCAGAGGTCGCGGCACCTCTCACTTCAGGCTGTGCCTATTTCAAGAAATCGGGCACGTCGAGGTCGTCGTCGAACGAGCGGTTCGACGCACCGACGCTGACCGGCTGCGGCGCAGGCGGCTGCGATGGCGCGGGGGCAGGAACCTGCGCGACCGGCTCGGTGCGCTCCTCGTGCGCCTCCTCGGCCTCGTGGCGCTGAGAAGCGAGAGCCTGCGCCGCCGCGCGGGTCTCCTCCTGCGACTGCTGGGGTGCGCGCTGCGGCGTGGGCTGCTGACGCAAGCCACTGTTGCCCTCGCGACGCTTCGGCCGTCCGCCCTCGAAGCCGGCGGCGATCACCGTGACACGGACCTCGTCACCGAGGGCGTCGTCGATCGTGGCGCCGAAGATGATGTTGGCGTCCGGGTGGACCGAGTCGGAGACCATCGCGGCAGCCTCGTTGATCTCGAACAACCCGAGGTCCGAGCCACCGGCGATCGAGAGCAGTACGCCCTGGGCGCCGTCGATCGACTCCTCGAGCAGCGGGCTGGAGACCGCTCGCTCGGCGGCCTCGACCGCGCGGTTCTCGCCGCGAGCCGAGCCGATGCCCATCAGGGCCGAGCCTGCGTTGGACATCACGGACTTCACGTCGGCGAAGTCGAGGTTGATCAGACCGGGCGTGGTGATCAGGTCGGTGATACCGGAGACGCCCTGCCACAGCACCTGGTCCGCCTGACGGAAGGCGTCGATCATCGAGACGTTGCGGTCCGAGATCGCGAGCAGCTTGTCGTTCGGGATGACGATGAGGGTGTCGACCTCTTCGCGCAGCGTCGAGATGCCGTCCTCAGCCGATGTCGCACGGCGCTTGCCCTCGAAGGCGAACGGGCGGGTGACCACACCGATGGTCAGCGCACCGAGCGAGCGCGCGATCTTCGCGACCACCGGAGCTCCACCGGTGCCGGTACCGCCGCCCTCACCCGCGGTGACGAAGACCATGTCGGCGCCCTTGAGCACCTCTTCGAGCTCGTCCGCGTGGTCCTCGGCGGCCTTCGAGCCGACCTCCGGGTTGGCGCCGGCGCCCAGGCCGCGCGTCAACTCGCGACCGATGTCCAGCTTGACGTCGGCATCCGACATCAAGAGCGCCTGCGCGTCAGTGTTAACAGCGATGAACTCAACGCCCTTGAGTCCAACTTCGATCATCCGGTTGACGGCGTTAACCCCACCGCCACCGATGCCGACGACCTTGATCACGGCCAAGTAGTTCTGCGGTGCTGCCACGGCGGCTGCCTTCCATTCGTTGCGCCCGGTGGGACGACTCTCGATGTGGTCCGGGGAAGCGGGTTCAGATCGGAAACGTTAACCTTCTGGTGAAGGGTTAATGTTATGTCAACCTGAGCTCGTAGAACCAAGGTAGGTAAGGCGCTCAAAGGAATCGCGGAGACACGCCACGGCCACCAAAAGAAATTGGAGATTGGTCTCGATACACCGCCTTCGGCGG
>JBQCDC010000115.1:0-3491 GCA_051961575.1 Marmoricola sp. | reverse complement strand
GAGAACGGGAACTTGGCGGTCTTCACGTCGTAGCCCTTGGCCTTGGCCTGCTCCTCGGAGTAGCCGAACGAGCCGATCTGCGGCTGGCAGTAGGTGGCGCGCGGGATCATGTCGAAGTCGATCTCCATGGTCTCCGCGCCGGCCATGGTCTCGGCCGCGACGATGCCCATCGCCTCGGCGGTGTGGGCCAGCATCATCTTGCCGGTGACGTCACCGATCGCGTAGACGCCCGGGACGTTCGTGCGGCCGCGCTCGTCGATGGCGATGGCACCGCGCTCGGTGGTCGCGACGCCGGTCGCCTCGAGACCGTAGCCCGTCAGGCGCGGCGCGAAGCCGAAGGCGGCGAGGAACTTGCCGGCCTCGAGCACCTGCTCGTCGCCCCCGCCAGCCGGAGCGACGGTGACCTGGACGCCGGTGCCGGTGTCCTTGACACCCTTCACGGCCGTCGACAGCATCACGTTGACGCCGAGCTTCTTGTAGTGGCGCAGGAGCTCCTTGGAGATCTCCGCGTCCTCGGTCGGCACCATCCGGTCGAGGAACTCGACGATGGTGACGTCGACACCGAAGCTCTTCATCACATAGGCGAACTCGACGCCGATGGCGCCGGACCCACCGATGATGATCGAGGACGGCAGGTTCGAGTCGAGGATCTGCTCCTCGTAGGTCACGACGTTCTCCGAGAGTTCGACGCCCGGAACCAGGCGGACCGTG
Source organism: Marmoricola sp. (assembly GCA_051961575.1). Lineage (GTDB taxonomy): Bacteria > Actinomycetota > Actinomycetes > Propionibacteriales > Nocardioidaceae > Marmoricola. The sequence continues at coordinate 2,780 of JBQCDC010000115.1, read as the reverse complement.
GCACCCGCGGCGATGACCACATTCTCAGCGGTGACCGTGCGCGAGCCGCCGTCGTTGAGGGCCACCTCGATGGTCTTGGGGCCGGTGAAGGTTCCCCAGCCGTCGATCTCCTCGATCTTGTTCTTCTTCATCAAGAAGTGAACGCCCCTGACGATGCCCGCCGACACGTCGCGGCTCCGCGCGTGGGTCGGGGCATACGACATCGAGGCGTCGCCGGTGATGCCGAACTTGTCCTTCTCGTGCTGCAGGACGTGGTTGAGCTCGGCGTTCTTGAGCAGCGCCTTGGACGGGATACACCCGACGTTGAGACAGACACCGCCCCAGTACTTCGACTCGATCACGGCGGTCTTCAGACCGAGCTGCGACGCGCGAATCGCCGCGACGTATCCACCGGGGCCAGCACCAACAACAACGAGGTCGAAATCGCTCACGTAGGGAGCCTACGGGAAGGCAGTACGCTGCGAATCGTGGGTTCGTTGGAACAGTTGGAGCTCGGCCTCGTCGACTACCGCGCGGCCTGGGACATCCAGCGCGACCATCACGCGGAGGTCGTCGCCGGCGCCCCTGATCGCGTCTTGCTCCTCGAACACCCGCCCGTCTTCACCTGCGGCAAGCGCACCGACCCCCACGAGCGTCCGGCCGACCCGGGCGGCGCTGACGTCATCGACGTGGACCGCGGCGGCAAGATCACGTTCCACGGTCCCGGCCAGCTGGTCGGCTACCCGATCGTGAAGCTGCCCAACCACGTGCTGGTGGTCGACTACGTGCGTCGCATCGAGGAGGCTCTGATCGGTGTCTGTGCCGAGCTGGGTGTCACCACAGCGCGAGTGCCGGGCCGCAGCGGAGTGTGGCTGCAAGCGAGCGACGCCAAGCCTGAACGCAAGATCGCCGCGATCGGAATCCGCGTCAGCCGAGGCATCACGATGCACGGCTTCGCACTCAACTGCGACGTCGATCTCGACTGGTACGGCCGCTTCGTCCCGTGCGGAATCTCCGACGCGGGTGTGACCTCGCTGAGCGCCGAGCTCGGACGTGACGTCACCGTGAACGAGGTCGCGCCGATCGTGCGACGACACCTCGAGGAGCTCCTGAGTTGGGAGCCGTACGCGGCGACGCCGGACTACGAGGCCCGCCCCGAGCCACCCCGCCTACGGGTGCCGGTGCTGCAACCGAGCGCGACGTAAACTCACCCGGTGACTTCAGAGTCGACCCTCCCCCGCGAACCCAAGCTCCTCCGACTCGAGGCGCGCAACACCGCGACCCCCATCGAGCGCAAGCCGGAGTGGATCAAGATCCGCGCCAAGATGGGTCCGGAGTACCAGGACCTCCAGAAGCTGGTGAAGTCCGAGGGACTGCACACGGTCTGCCAGGAGGCCGGGTGCCCCAACATCTTCGAGTGCTGGGAGGACCGCGAGGCGACCTTCCTCATCGGCGGTGACCAGTGCACGCGCCGCTGCGACTTCTGCCAGATCGACACCGGCAAGCCGAAGCCGCTCGACCGCGACGAGCCGCGACGAGTCGCCGAGTCCGTCCGCACGATGAACCTGCGCTACGCCACCATCACCGGCGTCGCGCGCGACGACCTCGCCGATGGCGGCGCCTGGCTCTACGCCGAGACGGTCCGCGCGATCCACGAGCTCAACCCCGACACCGGTGTCGAGAACCTGATCCCCGACTTCAACGGCAAGCCCGACCTTCTCACCGAGGTCTTCGAGTCCCGGCCCGAGGTCCTCGCGCACAACCTCGAGACCGTCCCGCGCATCTTCAAGCGGATCCGTCCTGCGTTCCGCTACGAGCGCTCGCTGGCCGTCATCACTCAGGCGCGCGCGTTCGGGCTGGTCACCAAGTCGAACCTGATCTTGGGCATGGGCGAGACCCGCGAGGAGATCAGCGAGGCCCTACGCGACCTGCATCAGGCCGGCTGCGAGCTGATCACGATCACGCAGTACCTGCGCCCGACCGTGCGTCACCACCCCGTGGAGCGCTGGGTGAAGCCCGAGGAGTTCGTCGAGCTGCGCGAGGAAGCCGAGGAGATCGGGTTCGCCGGCGTGATGAGCGGTCCGCTCGTCCGCTCCTCCTACCGCGCCGGTCGGCTCTACCAGCAGGCAATCGAGGCTCGGCGCACGGTTTCGTGACGCGGCCCCTGGCCGCTCCTCAACCTCCGATCATCTGAAAGACTTCCCCTCATGGCACGTGACAAGAGCAAGCCGCGGCGCACTTCGCAGTTGCGCCAGGCGTACAAGGCGACCAAACAGTTCGACCCGAAGCTGGGTGTCATCCTGCTGTCGGTCTTCGTCGGAGTTGCGCTTGTCGTCGGCCTGATCATCGGCTTCGTCGGTCAGACGATCATCTTCGGCGCCATCGTCGGCGTTCTCGCCGGTTCGCTCGCCACGCTGATCGTGTTCGGCCGCCGCGCGCAGGCCGCTCAGTACGGCCAACTCGACGGCAAGCCGGGAGCGGCGGCAGCCGCGCTCGGCATGCTGCGCCGTGGCTGGAAGGTCGAGCCGATGGTGGCCTTCACCAAGCAGCAGGACATCGTGACGCGCGTGGTCGGTCCGCCGGGCATCATCCTCATCGGCGACGGCAATATGAACCGGCTCAAGCCGCTGATGATCGCGGAGAGCACGCGGCACGCCCAGGTCGCCTCGGAGACGCCGATCCACGAGCTCTACCTGGGTGACGGCGAGGGCCAGATCCCGCTCCGCAAGCTGGTGCGTCACGTCTCCAAGATGAAGCGCGCGATCAAGCCCGCTGAGATGACCGACATCCTGCAGCGCCTC
>JBQCDC010000114.1:0-9546 GCA_051961575.1 Marmoricola sp. | reverse complement strand
CCCCCCCGCCCCGGGCCGGGTGTTGTTTTTCTACTCGTCGCGGGGCGCTACCCCCGCCACCACGGTGGCGGCGCCGGGCCGCGACACGGCACACCGCACGGTCCGTCCGGCCCGACAATCGCGCGCGCACGCCACGCGCAGTGCCATCGTCCAAGGACGACCAGCCTTCCTCGTCGCGGATGGGTCTCTCGCCGGTTACTGGCTACCCGTGCAGAAGGGTGTCCACCTCTAGGGCCTCAGCCCTCGACGGCAGCCTTGATGCGCTCGAGGGTGTGACCCATGCTCACCTCGAGTTCGTCATCGTGGGATTCGCCGCCGCCCAGGGCCACGGCAGCGAACGCCCTCGAGACGACGGGCTTGCTGCCCGGAATGGGGCGTCGGTGGACCACCCGCGTCCCGGAGCCTTCCGCGGACAGCTCGTAGATCCACTCGGCGCCGCTCGACTTGGTCAGCCAGGACAGCCTCACCTCGGGCTCGAGCGCACTGATCACCGAGCGGCTCGGCCAGAGCACTGCCTTGCGCTTGTTGATGCCGAGGTACCACTGGTTGAGGCGCAGACCGCCGGACTTCAGCGGCAGCATCTTCACGACCTCATCGCTCCACTCAGGCATGCGAGAGACGTCGGAGAGGACCGACCACACCTCGCCGATGGGCGCATTGATGACGGTCTCCGCCTTCAGCTCGCGATACGTGCTCATGCGCACATCTTCTACGACAGCGGTTGCGCGAGCCATCCCCTCATCGCGTCGTAGACGTCCTTGTGGTTGAGGAGGTCGAAATGGTCGGCGTTGGCGATGTGCAGCGTGTCGGCCCCGGGGAAGAGCTCGTCGCCACCGACGGGTCTGCCGAAGGCGGAGCGAGGTTGCACGAGCATGTCGCCGATGGCGATCGCCAAGGGGTGGGTCGTGGTTCGCGTCAAGGTGGCGGCCACCAGCCGGTAGCGAGCGCGAGGGAGCGGACGCGGCGGGTCCGGCATGCCCTCGGAGAGGTCGAGCACGCCCGCCGATCGCTGCATGAAGATGCGGCGGTAGGGCGCGAGCTCCGGGACCTTGGTGGCGACCCGCATGCCGAGGGCGATGCTGCGCTCGACGGGCGATCCCAGGTGCGGTGTCCCGAGGCTGATCACGTCGGTGACCAAAGCCGTCCACCGATCGTAGGAACTGTCGAGGTCGCAGGCCGCGCGCACGATCAGCCCGCCCATCGAGTGCCCGACGAAGGCGATACGACGCACCTCGACCGGCCAGTTCTCGACGACTTCGGTCATCAGCGCGTGCAGAGCGACGCCCGACTCGCGCACAGGAGTACCGGTGTTCGCGCGGATGAAGAGCGGTGTCCAGCCGAGGTCGGCGGCTAGGCGGTCGCCGTAGTTGCGGGGTTTCGTGACGGCGGCACTCGACCACCGCTCCTCCTCAACCTCCGCGACCGAGGGGCGGGGGCGGCGGTTCCAGTAGTTCTCGTTCTCACACAGGCCGTGGATGAACACGACCACCGAGTCCGTCGCGTCGGGGTAGGCGATCGCAAGGTCGCCCGGGGTGGGCGGAACGTCGTGACCGCGCTTGCGTAGGGCCAGCTCGAAGTGCATCGCAGGAGTGCGCTCTGCGATCTGGGCGCCCACCAGGCCGTTGAGCGCGCTGACCATGAACTGGCCGTGCGGCGAGCGGTCGAGTGCCGGCCCGATCGGTCGGACCTGGTCCACCGTGCGCAACGCCCAGCCGCCGCCCCGGAGGGAGCGACCGATCGACGTGAACACGGTCGTCGCGATCGCACCGTGGACGTGGTGCGGGAGGGTCTTGTGACCGAGGGTGAGGTCAACGCGCCCGTGCACTCGTCCGCTCACGGAGTCGTGGATGTCGCGGACGGATTCGAGGATGATCCGATCCGCGAAGTCGAGGGCGAGGCCTGCAGCGGTCGCTACTCCTGCGGGTCGGGGCATGCCCTGAGTGTGAATCACCCTCGCACTTCAGTCAACATGTGTTCACTGAAGTGCGAGGGTGATCTGAGTTACTGGGGTTTCGTGACGCGCCTTCGGCGCTCCTCAACCTCCGAAGGTCAGGCCTCTTCGGCCGGCTCCTCGGCCTCGGGCTCACCGATCGAGCCGTCGGGACGCAGGTTCTTCAGGTCGAGAACGGCACCCGACTTGTCGGTGACCTTGGCCGACTCGACCACGAGCGCGAGCGCCTTGCCACGCACGACCTCGGCCACGACCTCCGGGACGTGGTTGTGCTCGATCATGTGGCGGATGTACTCGTCGGGGTTCTGGCCCGACTGCTGCGCGCGGCGGAAGAGGTGCTGCGAGAGCTCGTCCTGCTCGACGTTGATCTCTTCCTTCTTGGCGATCTCGTCGAGCAGCCACTGGGCGGTGATCGAGTCGCGGACGCGCTTCTCGAGCTCGGCCTCGAACTCGTCGATCGTCTGCTTCTCCTCGTCGAGGTAGGCCTCGAGCGTCAGACCCGCGTACATCAACTGCTGCTGAAGGTCGTTCTTGCGACCCTCGATCTCCTGGGCGACGAGCGCGTCCGGGATCGGGACCGCGACGTCCTCGAGGAGTTTCTCCAGCACGGCGTCGCGTGCGGCAGCCGCCTGCTCGAGACGCTTGCCTCGACCGAGCCGGGTGCGAACGTCCTCGCGCAGCTCGTCGACAGTGTCGAACTCCGAGGCCTCCTGGGCGAAGTCGTCGTCAAGCTCGGGGAGCACCTGCTCCTTCACGGCGTGCACCTTGACGGCCACCTCGACGTCCTCGCCCTTCAGGTCGCCGCCGAGAAGCTGCGAGGTGAAGGTGGCGTCGCCGCCGGCGCTCACGCCGACGAGAGCCTCATCGATGCCCTTGATGAGCTGGTCGGAGCCGACCTTGTAGCTGTAGCCGGTGACCTCGCCGCCCTCGACGTCCTCGCCGTCCTTGGTGGCCTTCAGGTCGATCGTGACGAGGTCGCCCTCGGCCGCCGCACGCTCAACGTCGTTGAGGCTGGCGAAGCGCTCACGCAAAGCGGTGAGCTGCGACTCGACGTCCTCGTCGGTGACGACCGCGTCCTCGACCTCGGCCTCGACGCCGGTGTAGGCGGGCACGGTGATCTCGGGGCGGATGTCGACCTCGGCGGTGAACTCGAGCAGCTCACCGTCCTCGAGCTTGGTGACGTCGATGTCCGGCTGAGCGAGCGGGATCAGCTCGTTCTCCTGGAGCGCGCGCACGTAGAGCTCCGGGACGGCCTTGTTGATGGCCTCGTCCAGGATCGGGCCACGGCCGATCTGGCGGTCGATGACCGCGGCGGGAACCTTGCCCTTGCGGAAGCCAGGGATGTTCACCTGCTTGGCGATGGCCTGGTAGGCGGCGTCGAGGTTCGGCTTGAGATCCTCGAACGTCACCTCGACGGTGATCTTGGCCCGGGTCGGGCTCAGCGTCTCGACGGCGCTCTTCACAGGTTCTTCTCCTTGATACAGGGGTGGTGCGATGTGGTGGAACAGTCGGGGCGACAGGACTCGAACCTGCGGTCTCCTGCTCCCAAAGCAGGCGCGCTAGCCACTACGCTACGCCCCGCCAAACCCACGAGTTCGACCCCATCGGGGGCGGGAGCTGTGGGCCTGAGAGCGGATGACGGGAATCGAACCCGCGTAATCAGTTTGGAAGACTGAGGCTCTACCATTGAGCTACATCCGCGCGCGCTTCAGCGGCGCCCCCACGCCATAAAGTGCGGGTCACATCGTGCCACATCCGGCGCGGACGTCACGAATCAGGCGGCTGTCTTGGATGCGCCCTCCCTGCGGGGCTCGCCTTCGGCTCACTCCTCATCGCGCGCGATACGGACGCTGGCACTTCGGACACCAGAACGAGTTCCGTCCGGCCAATTCCTCGGTCCTCACCGTCGAGCCACAGACGTAGCAGGGCATGCCGGTGCGTCGATAGACGTACACCTCTCCCCCGTGGTCGTCGACCCGTGGCGGGCGGCCCATCGCCTCGGGCGTGTGCTCCGAGTGGACCGTGTCGATCCGTCCGGTGCGGACACCCTCGGCCAGCAGGTCGACCAGGTCGGCCCAGATCGAGTCCCACTGCGACTTCCGGAGCGTGTTGCCCGGCCTCAGCGGGTGGATCTTGTGCCGGAACAGCACCTCGGCCCGATACACGTTCCCGATGCCGGCCAGAACCTCCTGGTCCATCAGCAGCTCCCCGATCGGGCGGTGACTCTTGTGGATGCGCGCCCAGGCCGTGCTGGGGTCCGCGTCGGCGCGCAGTGGGTCGGGGCCGAGCTTGGCCAGAACCGCTTGCCGCTTCGCGACGCCAACGAGCTCGCACTGGGTCGCACCGCGCAGATCGGCGACGTAGGTGTCGTTGAAGAGCCGCAGCCGGACCTGACCGACCGGCAGCGGAACCTCGCCGTTGGTCAGCGGCGAGATGTCGAACTTGCCGATCAGGCCGAGGTGGATGTGGATGAAGCGGTCGTCGGGGAACCCGACGAACAGGTGCTTGCCCGCCGACTCGGCATGGGTGACCTCGAGTCCGTCGATGGCCGCCGCGTCCGCCGCGAACCGACCTTGCGGGCTCGCGACGCGAACGGGACGTCGGCCGAAGGCATCGTCGAGGTCGCGGGCCAGACGGAAGAGCGTGTGACCCTCAGGCATCCGGGCCGAGGCCCTTCGCCGAGTCGGACAGGGGCGGCAGCACGCCGGTCGTCTCGAACGACGCCATCTGCGCGATGCGGCGGACGTGCCGCTCGTCGTGGGTGAAGTCCGTCTTCAGGAAGGTGTCGATGAAGTGCAGCATCTCGTCGTGCGTGTGCTGACGCGCGCCGATCGAGATGATGTTGGCGTCGTTGTGCTCGCGAGCCAGCACCGCGGTGGCCTCGCTCCACACCAGGGCGGCCCGGATTCCTGCGACCTTGTTGGCCGCCATCTGCTCCCCGTTGCCGGACCCGCCGAAGACGATGCCGAAGCTACCGGGGTCGTTCGCCACACCCTCAGCGGCCCGGATGCAGAACACCGGATAGTCGTCGAGCGCGTCGTAGACGAAGGGACCGTGGTCGATCGGCTCGTGGCCCAAGCCCTGCAGCCAGCTGGTCAGCTGTTCCTTGATCTCGAGTCCGGCGTGGTCAGAGCCGATGTGAACGCGCATGAGGATCATCCTTCCCTAGGACGCCAGCGCTTCCACACCGCGTGGCCACGAGCGCGAACCTTGCCGTCCCACCACAGCTCGTCCTCGCAGACGATCTCGGGTTCCGTAGCGGAGAGGATGCGAGCCCGGAGCTCGACGGGCTCCTGCAGTGGGGCCGGGCGCAGGTAGTCGACGTTGATGCCTGCCGTGATGAACGAGAACGCCGATCCGCCGAGGCGCTCCCAGCCGTTCTCGTCGGCAGTGTCGAAGACCGCGGCCGCGGAATGGCAGTCGAGCAGCGTTGCGATGATGCCGCCGTTGAGGAAGCCGATGCCGTTGTCGTGCTCGGGCCAGGGCATGAAGCTGGCGACGATCAGATCATCGTCGCGGTAGCTCTTGAGCTGCAGTCCCTTGTCGTTCGCCGGCCCGCAGCCGAAGCAGGTCAGGTCGGGGAACAGCCGGTCCTGGATCGCAACGTCGCTCACTCGACCTCCGACCCCTTGATGGCTGCCTCGAGACGGTCGACTTTCGCGTCGAGCTCACCTTCGAAGCCCGGTCGAATGTCGGCCTTGAGCACCAGCGAGATGCGAGACCCGAAGGGCTCGAGCGCTTCCGTGGCGCGCTTGACCACGTCGAAGCACTGGTCCCAGGTGCCCTCGATCGTGGTGAACATGGCGTCGGTGCGGTTCGGCAGACCGGACTCGCGAACCACGCGCACCGCCGCCGCGACGGCATCGGCGACGGAGCCGTCCGCGCGACCGGTGCCACTGGGTGCGACCGAGAATGCAACAAGCATCAGAGCCTCCTAGACGTACTGCTGGAAGAAGCCGGCGACCTGACGCATGAGCGGTTCCGCCGCATCGTAGGCCTCGTTGTGACGCCAGAAGCCGTGGAGCTGCCCGAGGTAGCGGACGCCCACGCAGGGCACCCCTGCCTCGGCGACTCGGGCGGCGAAATGCTCCGCCTCGTCGCGGAGTGGGTCATGCTCCGAGCTCATCACCAGGGTAGGGGGCAGGCCCGAGACATCCGGCGCGTCATACGGCGAGAAGTCGGGGTTCGCATAGTCGGCCGGCGAGCTCGCGTACTGCTCCCAGTACCAGGCGGCCTCGGCCTTGTTCCAGTTCACGGGCGCCTCGGTGGTGTAGGAGTCGTGGCGCATCTGCGCGTCGATGAAGGGGTAGAGCACCGCCAGCGCCCGGAACGCGCCGGGGTTGCGCCGCGCCGCGACCAACGCGAGGTTGCCGCCGGCGCTGTCGCCGTGAGCCAGCATCCGCTCGGAGTCGACCCCGAGCGCACCACCCTCGACGCGAAGCCACGACACGACGGCATCCATGTCTTCGACGGCCGCCGGAAAGCGGTGCTCCGGAGGCTGCCGATAGTCGACCGAGGCCACCGCCATCCCGGATCGGTTCGCGAATCGGCGTGACACGGCGTCGTGGACCTCGACATCGTTGAACACGAAGCCGCCACCGTGGGCGTGGACGATGATCGGAAGAGGTGAATCAAGGCTGGGCTTGTAGAGCCGAACGCGAGCCTTGCCGACGACGTGGTCGGACACCTCTGCGACCTCTTCGCGGGGTCCACGCGCTGCCTCGAGGCGCGCGGCCTCACGAAGATCGTCGATCGGCGGAGCCTCGAAGGCGCCTGACGCTGGTTCCGCCGCCAGTGCGTCTCGGGACTGTGGGTAGAGCATCAGGCGTTCAGCCGCGCGAGCTCGTCGTCGACCACGCTGGGGTCGAGCTTCACGAAGACCGGAGCGGGCTTGGCGATCGGCGTTCCGGCCACGACCTCGCGACGACCCCACGCCGGAGCGGCGCTGTAGTCACCGGTGATGATCGGGTAGCCCGCTCCCCCGTCCAGGTCGTCGGCCTCGGTGATCGCCGGCATCGGCGCGACCTCGCCGGACCCGCCCATGACCGCGTCGATGGCATTCGCCGAGAACGGCAGGAACGGCGCCAGGATCAAGTTGAGGTCGCTGACGCACTGCGCCATGACGTAGAGCACGGTCCCGAGGCGCTCGCGATCGATTCCGTCCTCAGCAGGCGCAGCCTTGGCCAACTTCCACGGCTCGGTGTCGGAGACGTACTTGTTGACCTCGCCCACCAGCCGCATGGCCTCGCCGATCGCGGCCTTCTGCCGGTGCTGCTCGATCAGACCACCGACGACAGCGAACCCCGCCTCGACCTGGCGCAGGATCTCGACCTCCGCGGCCTCGAGCGAGCCGCAGGCCGGAATCTCGCCGAAGTTCTTGTTGATCAGCGTCGCCGTGCGGTTCACGAGGTTGCCCCATCCAGCGACGAGCTCGTCGTTGGTCCGCCGAACGAACTCCGACCAGGTGAAGTCGGAGTCCTGGTTCTCCGGGCCAGCCGCGGCCACGAAGTAGCGGAAGGCGTCCGCCTGGTACCGGCTCAACAGGTCGCGGACGTAGATGACGACCTTCTTGGACGACGAGAACTTCTTGCCCTCCATGGTCAGGAACTCACTGGACACGACCTCGGTGGGCAGGTTCAGGACGCCGTACTGCCCGGGCTCGCCGCCCTTGTCGCCCTTGCCCGCATAGGCGAGTAGCTCAGCCGGCCAGATCTGGGAGTGGAACGTGATGTTGTCCTTGCCCATGAAGTAGTACGAGACCGCCTCGGGGTCGTTCCACCACCGCCGCCATGCGTCGGGATCGCCACTGCGGCGAGCCCACTCGATGCTGGCCGACAGGTACCCGATGACGGCGTCGAACCAGACGTAGAGCCGCTTGGTCGGGTTGTCGCGCCAACCGTCGAGAGGGATCGGGATCCCCCAGTCGATGTCCCGCGTCATCGCGCGAGGGCGAATGTCCTCGAGGATGTTCTGGCTGAACTTGATGACGTTCGGACGCCAGGTTCCGCTGGCCTCGCGCTCGTCGAGCCAGGTACTCAGTGCGCCTGCGAGGGCTGGCAGGTCGAGGAAGAAGTGCTGGGTCTCGATGAACTCCGGAGTCTCCCCGTTGATCTTGGAGCGGGGGTTCTTCAGGTCCTTCGGGTCCAGCTGGTTGCCACAGTTGTCGCACTGGTCGCCGCGAGCGCCGTCGTAGCCGCAGATCGGGCAGATGCCCTCGATGTAACGGTCCGGGAGCGTGCGACCCGTCGACGGGCTGATCGCGCCGTACGTGGTCTGCTCGAGGAAGTAGCCGTTGTTGAACACACCGAGGAAGAGCTCCTGCACGACCGCCTCGTGGTTGAGCGTGGTCGTCCGGCTGTAGAGGTCGTAGGAGATCCCCAGGCCGACCAGGTCCTCGGCGATCACGCGGTGGTTCTGGTCGGCCAGCTCCTGAGGCGTGAGCCCGGCCTCGTCGGCGGCGATCAGGATGGGGGTGCCGTGCTCATCGGTGCCCGAGACCATCAACACGTCGTGGCCCGCCATCCGCATGTACCGGCTGAAGACGTCGGACGGAACCCCGAAACCGGCGACGTGGCCGATGTGACGGGGACCGTTGGCGTACGGCCAGGCAACAGCGGAGAGGACCTTCATGGCCGCAATCCTATTGAGGTCAGGTGAGGTCGAGCTCTCCGGTCCGCGTCCGCTTCAGCTCGAAGAAGTAAGGGAAGGACGCGAGCGCGACGGCGCCGTCCCACACCTTGCCAGCGTCGTCTCCGCGCGGAATCTTGGACAGCACCGGCCCGAAGAAGGCCGTGCCGTTGATGTGGATCGTCGGAGTGCCGACATCCTCACCGACCGCGTCCATGCCCTCGTGGTGCGACTTCACGACGGCCTCGTCGTAGGACGAGTCGTCCATGGCGTCGACCAGGTCCGCCTCGAGCCCGACCTCGGCGAGCACGTCGACGATGAGCTGTCGGTCGATCGAATGCTTCTGGAGGTGGATGCGCTCGCCCAGCGCGTTGTACATCGGGAACAACACGTCGTCGCCATGCCGCTGGGCTGCGGCGATCAGCACGCGCACAGGCCCCCAGGCCGGCGCCAACATCTCGCGGTAGGAATCCGGGATGTCCTTGTCCTGATTCAGATGAGCCAGGCTCATCACGTGCCAGCGCGTCTGGATGTCGCGCACCTGCTCGACCTCGAGGATCCATCTGGACGTGATCCATGCGAACGGGCAAAGGGGATCGAACCAGAAATCGGCGACGTCAGTCACAGGAAAGCACTCCTTAGGAATCGGGGGTTCCCTGTTGGTAACGCATCAGCCACCGATTTCCATCCCGAACCCAGACCGAGACCCTGCGAGAGTTCCCCCGATCCGACAATCCACGCCACTGCACCAAGATCACCTCAGGAGCAATCCGCTCCACCTTGATCAGCTCGAAATCCGTCCCCAGCCCCGGACTGACCTCGTCGACCTTGTCCGCCTTGTTCCAAACCCGACCACTCTTCCCCACCTCGACCCAGTCGGGATGCAACAGCGCCGCCACCGACGCCGGATCCGCGCGGACCTCATCGGTGAGGAACGACTTCTCGAGCGCGATGACCTGGTCCTCGTC